>DASTAW010000007.1 GCA_035712365.1 Terriglobia bacterium | reverse complement strand
AAACTGCATGCCCGGGTCGCCACACTGCCAGGCGGATTCCGCAAGCTTGCGCATCAGATCGCGCGCCCGATAGGAAGCGATGGGTTCGCGAGTGGTAACGCGGCGGGTCACCCAATCCTTGTCTTCGACCACCGCATCCATAAAATCATCCGTAACGCGGACACTGTTGTTGGCGTTCTGGAAAAAGATGGAACTGTAGGCCTCGCCGTCAATCGCCGGATCATAGCCCGCATCCACCAGCGTCCAGGCCTTCCGTTCCTCTTTGGCTTTGCATTCGATGAAGTCCACGATGTCAGGGTGATCAACATTCAGGATCACCATCTTGGCCGCCCGGCGCGTCTTGCCACCGGACTTGATGACTCCCGCGAAAGCGTCGTACCCTTTCATAAAAGAGAGAGGTCCCGAGGCCACGCCGCCGCCCGATAGCGTCTCAACTGAGGACCGGAGTGGCGAGAGGTTCGTTCCCGTTCCCGAACCCCATTTGAAGAGCATCCCTTCGGTCTTGGCAAGTGTCAGGATGCTGTCGAGGTTGTCCTGGACGGAGTTTATGAAGCAGGCAGACACCTGGGGATGACGGTAGGCCTCGGATTCTTTTCTCACGCCGCCGGTGGCTTCGTCCCAGTACCAGCTATTGCCCCTGGAACTGCGGTGATATTTGTGCCACAGCCCGCAGTTGAACCACACCGGCGAGTTGAACGCCGCCTTCTGGCGGACCAAAATATGGGTCAATTCGTCGTGGAACGCCTCGGCGTCGGCTTCGGTCAGGAAATAACCTCCCTCGGCGCCCCACTGCGCAATGGTGTCCGCTACGCGGCTTACCAACTGGCGAACGCTCGTTTCCCGGTCTGGCGTTCCCGGCTTGCCATGAAAGTATTTCGAAGCCACGATGTTCGTGGCGGTCATCGACCAGTCGCTGGGAACTTCGACGTTCCGCTGCTCGAAAATCGTCTCACCCTTCTCGTTCTGGATGGATGCCGTCCGAATTTCCCAGTCGATTTCGTCAAACGGGTGAATACCTTCCTTGGCAAAAAGCCGCTTCACCCTGATTCCAGTCTGGCTGGGCACTTTTGAGGTTGTCGAACGTTGAGCTTCCATCGAAGTAGTATCACGATCTGGCATGCTTGACCCCCCTACGATCTATTCGATAAATGTCAATTATTTAGTCCAGGCCAGCCGGCGGGTGCCAACCCAAGCCTTAGCAAGGGTGAGGAGAACCGGACGTTACGGATCACTGAAGTCCTGTCGTCACAAACTCTGATTTCTGCCATTAGCAACACCGCGTTTGACCACCTTAAAAGGACGCTTTGCGGAATCTAACGCTCAGGCAGGGGCTGTGTCAAGGAAAAACTACAAAAGGTAGGGGATTTTTAACGTTCGACTACAATATCTTGTGCAACCGCCCTGCCGGGTAAAGTCCCTATGGCTCTGAAAAAACTTGCTCTTTCACGTAAACATTCCTCACTTTTTATGATACGCCCGGCGGATTCCGTAGGCAAGGAAACCTTCCACCCGCATCCATTTGGGAGCGAGGGTCTTCCGTCCACCTCATGGAGAGGCCCCTTTTCGGTGTAGGTAGATTAAGAATTGAAGGCGGCAAAGCTAATTCAACTTGGAAGCTGGAGCTTCAAGTTCGACCGGGTGAAAGCCTGGACCAGTTCTGCTTCAATCGTATCTCGTGCTGTACTCCGGGCAACTGCAATTTCATCCACCAGCAGTTGCCAGGCTCGGTCAAACATTTTCTTCTCTCGGAATGAAAGGGATTTACCCTGGCTCAAAACAAGCAGGCTTTTGAAGACTTCCGCCACCTGCTGCAATGAACCGCTCCGCATCTTCTCGGAATTTTCCTTGAAGCGCCCCTTCCAGTCCTGCTGGGTTTTGCACTGGCCCTTGCGAAGGAACTCGAGGATGGAGTTGACATCCTTCCCACGCACAACCTTCCTCAAGCCCACGTTGCCCACGTTGCTGATCGGCACCATGACTCGAAGGCTGCTGGAGTTTAACTTTAAGAGGTAGAACATTTCGGGCTGGCCGGTCAGGTTTCGCGTTGATATCTGTTCGATAATCCCTACTCCCTGATTGGGATAGACTACTTTTTCGCCTATTTGAAATGCCATATCAAGATGACCTCGTTTTGCTGCAGGTGTGCAACTATTCAGCTTAGTTCCTGCTACAGGCAAAGTCAAGAATTGGATTCGTTCGGCTTCGGTTTACTTCGGATTTTGGTGGTGGCCATCTGCCAGGCATCCTTCCTGATTCTGCAAACATCGCTCAACCGCCTGGGCCAGGGAAGTTGTGGTTCTCGAACTTCACTCGGACTGAGAGATGGAGGACCGTGGCTGTTACGTCCACGTTCAACTGCCAGCTATCTGGAGGCGCTGAGGTCCTTGTCGATCAGCGCGTAGATGCGGTCGGCGGAAAGTCCCACCACCGGTGTGCCGTTGATAAACAGCGTGGGTGTACTCATGATTCCCAGTTTGCGCCCTTCCTGCATGTCAGCCTCGACGCGGGGCAGCGATGCCTTGGAATCCATGCAGACCGACAGCTTAAGCTGGTTGAGGCCGGCCCGCTGGCCGAAATCCAGCAGCAATTGGCGGACGTTGGCGGCGTTGATCATCCCCTGGCTCTCAAAAATGATGGAGCGATAACGGAAGTAGTTCCCAGGGTCCAATTGATATCCACACTCATTGGCAATGGCAGCCTGCAACGCCCAATCATGGATGGTGACCAGCGGAAACTCCTTGAACACGATCCTGATTTTGTCACCGTATTTCGGGATCAACTGGGTCTCAATGAACTTGTGCATCTCCGCGCAGGTGGGGCATTCCAGGTCCGCAAACTCCACAATCGTCACCGGGGCCTCGGCGGGTCCCACCGTGGGCTGGTTTCGCAGGCTGATAGTATTCTCGACTTCCGTTCGCGGATCGGAACTCAGGTTAAACACGCTTCCGATTACAGCGTAACGCCCGTCCTTCGTCATAAAAGCTGGCGTGGCGGATTTCTTTTCGCCATTCTGGCCGTAAATTGTGGTCTCGTAAAAATCCGCGAAATCGGAGTCATGGAAGGGCGCAACGCTCAGCTTGACCTCGGCAGGGACCTTAAATGTGGTCCGCACATAATTAACAATTTTCTGGTTGGTTGCGGAGGCGTTCGCGGAAAGATTGCGCTGCACCGTGGGCGACGCCACCATCACATTCCCGATCACCAGGTAACGCTCGTCTTTGGTAATCAGGGCGGGCTGGGCCTTTTTGCTCTTTCCGTCGTCGACCGAAATGACGGTCTTGTAAAAATCGGTGTACTCGGAGTCCTGGAAGGGCGATACGCTCAGCTTGACAGCGTCGGGTATCCCGAACTTCTCCCGGACATATTGAATGATCTTCTGGTTTGTAGCCGGGTTTGTTGCCGCAGCGGCGGGCCTGACCGTCCACAGAAAAATCAGTGCAAGAGATAGAACAAGAATCAAACCCACCCCAGCCATTGCCGCTTTCGAATGCCTTTTAACCAAGCTCCCGGACTCCTTTCATCAGTGAAAAACGCTTCGCTCGATTGTCTGATTCTAACCGCGACAACAGCGAAAAATCAATTTGAACGGGACATCGGAGCGATTCACTTTGATTTTTGATACGGGCATTTCGCCCGTGAAGAAACAGGGCCGTGTGGAGTCGGACACTTCGGCACGGCACCTGACGGAGCGTACGGAACCACAGAATGCTAGCCCTTCAGGACAGGCAGAAGGCCCGGCTCTGTAGCCGATGCTGGATTTTTGGTCTGGCATTTAGTTTCAGCAATATGGCCCGGTTCGTTTTCCGGTTCGTTCCGGTTTGTTTTTTCCACAGGAACGTGTTTTCAACGACTTCTCCGCTTTGTTTTCCGGTTTGTTCCGGTTTGTTTTTGGGTACCGATCATTTGTTTTCAATAACTTCTCAGGTTCGTTTTTCAAAATAACATCTTTTTGCTGTCCCATTTGTCCCATAAAGCCAGAAGACTAGCCTTTTTGATGCGCCGTCTGACGGTTGAGCGGTCCGCCCGGCGCGCCTCACCCCAGCCCTAGAAGCAAGGCTACCACACTAGGCCAGATTTGTCAAGCAAAATCGCGCGGGCCACTCAAACGCAGCCACTGACGGTGCGACAACGCGAGCGACGCAGTTGCTTCCTCCCCGGCCGGGAGCGCCTTCAAAAGTTAAACCCCAGTTCCGCCTGCCAGGTGCGTGGGGTAACAAAATGGGTTCCGCTGAAGGTTGAAAGGAAGTTGTACAACGCAACTTTGTTGGTCAAGTTGATCGCTGTTAGTTTCAGGGTGACTCTCGGATGCTCGGTGTGAAAGAGATCGTCAAAGCCAATTCCCAGGTCAAAAAGATTGCGAGGAGCGATTCTGGGTGGATTCGTATCGTCATTTTCCGTGCCGGGCGCAGGTATGACGACTCGCGTCGCGCCCCAGTGCGGATAGGGCAGGCTGCACGACGTAATGGGATTGTTCAGAGTAGCCATTTCGCTTCCGCAGAAGAAACCAATTGCGGCCTGTTGATCTCCATCGAGAGCCAGGGCAGAGGCCAGGTCCGGTACGGAGCCGTTGACCAGTCCGCTTTGGTACTGCCACGTGAGACCTACCCACGGGCGCCGTTCAGCAAATTGCTGGAACTGATACTGGATGTGCGTTGTTTGCTGAAATGCCTGATCATGATCAATACGAAACACCGCTACATTGAGCGGAGAGTTAAAGATCAAGCCGCCCACCTCCGGCCCGAAAAAGCGCGAGCGTGCATGGCCCAAAACCGAGTATGCCGAGAAGCCGCGCCAATTTGTCATGTTCACCCGCACGGAAGCGCCGTCGATTTTCGACTTCCGCCACTGGATGGGAAAGGCAATGGGCGAACTGAAAAGGGTGTCAAAGTCAAAGTCATCCTGAGTATATTTCCAGAAGTACCCGGCGCTGACGACCAGGTGCCGGCCAATCGCCTGCTCAATTCCGGCATTAAACTGGTTACGTCGTCCGGGCATAAGGGGCGATTCCCCAAAACCGCCAACGCCATTGCTCGCCAGGCCGCCGGTTCCGGTGGCGCTGGATAGCAGCAGGTTTTCGTAGTAAGGGGTGTCAAACAATCGGGCGTAGCCCACGCGAATCACCGTATTCGTAGGTTGGACGCTGTAAGAAATGGCAACGCGGGGTTCAAGGGCGCTGGCATCACTCAGGCCCCGGTAGACATCTTCGCGCAGTCCACCGTCCACTCTCCACTGGCCCAAGGTCACGCTGTCCTGCGCGTAAAGGCTTACTTCCTTGATGTTCGCATGGTCGTGGAAGTCAAAAAGATTGCCCGTGCGCGTCAGGTCATAAGGAACCAGTCCCGGCGCCAGCGAGGGATTCGCCACATATCCACCGCCTGCGCAGTTGTCGGGATTGGTGAGCGTTGGGTCAAGCACCGGGCTGCCATCCGGCATGAGACATACCGCATTGAACGTCGGGTCGGTGATTCCGAGGCCAAAGTTTTCAGTAACCGGCGATGAAATGAATTGCATCCCTGCTTTGAGCGTGTGTATCCCGCGAGTATAGGTAAGGTCAGCAGTAAATCCTGCGTGTTCAAGCCACCGATCCTGATTCACCGTGGCCGGCAAATCTGAAAACGGATCACGGCTGGGGAAATACTCAACGTGAGTAATCCGCAGAAACGGCTGGAAGGCAAATAATGTGTTCGCGCTGAACAGGTGCGTCCACTCAGGCGAGAGATTCAGGGATTTGATCTGCTCGCGCTGGTCCTGTCCCGCCGCGAGCTGATCATAGGTATTCGGAATCTGGAACCAGGAGCGTCCCACCGAAAAATCAACATGAGCTGTATTATTGGCGTTCGGCTGCCAATCCAATCGATCGAAGAAACTCTCATCATTACCCTTGTCGTGGAAAGCAGTGAACTCCGGCGAGTCGAGAAATCGGCTGGAAGCGTCGCCATTGATCGAGAAGAAGTTCCCCCATTTGCTGCCGCCTGTCCCTAGAGCGAAACTTTCCGACCACGACCCGAAGGACCCGTACTGGCTGGTAAAGTTGCCATGCGTCTTCTGGCCAAGGCCCGACTTCATGGTGGTATTGATGATCAGGCTGGTCATGTCACCGTATTGCGCCGGCGGCGTGCCTGAAATGACTTCCATCGATTGCACGGCATTGAGCGGAACCTGGTTTGCGAAGATCTTGCTCTGCTGATCGCTGACCGGTTGGCCATCGATGGAGATGGTGGTGTCGGCGTGCTCGCCCAAAGGATGGAAAAAGCCGTTGGCGTCCGCGACCACTCCAGGCGTGGCATTCGTAATCACCTGGCTCAGACCAATCGAAGGGCTCTGGATGGGCAGGTTTGAAATGAGGCTCTGATCAACGTCTGTGTGTGCGACGGGAGTCTTCTCGATCAGGTCGCCCGCCTCGGTCGTGACAGTTACGCTGGTTGCCACAGTTGCAATCTGCATGGCGATTTTCAATTTGACAGGGATGCCTGAGTGAACGTCCACATCCTGCACCGTTGGTTGAAACCCTTTTTGCGTGACCGTCAGGTGGTAGGGATTAAACGGAACGTTCGAAAATGTGAATTCCCCGGAACTATTGGTGGCCGTTGACTGCACATACCCTGAAACAGGATTTTGAATCTCGACTATGGCGCCCGCCACAACCTCGCCGGCCGGGTCAACCACAGTCCCCTGGATGCTTCCGGAAGTGCCCAGAGCCTGGGCCAGCGCGGTCCTTGCCGGTAAAATCAAACCGCAAGCGATCAACGCAGCAGCCAGCAACAGCAATCCTGAAAAGAAAGTACCCCTGAAACCAACATTCGCGGATGCACCGCGGCGAAGATTCGTGCGCATACATTCCTCCTCGATTGATTTTTTCGGCTGAGACTTGTGTCACGGATCAGCCGCGAGGAGGATCTCGACCGGAGGGATGAAGAATGAAAACTACCGGAATGCCGGAAGGGCTGACGGGCAGCACAGCAGCCACCGCATGCAGCGACAAAACTCCAAGGTTTTCGACGGCAGGTTGAACGGCTCCCTGCCGCACGATTCGGCAAACCGGGCAGAAGGGCTGGGGAGCCTCGGGCGGGTGGGGCCTGGTCCAAGCGGCACTTACATTCGCCGCGTCTTTCAAAATGTGCGGACTTAGCAAGCGCTGGTGCAAGTCCAGGTGGAAAAATACATTCAACTGCACCAGGACAGCCATCCAGGCGACCATGAGTCGCGCAGAACGGCACCCACGAAAAACCGACGAACTTTTGAGACCGAGATTCACAATCTAGACCTGCAGGACGTCCCCGTCTTTCGCCACCAGGCTATAGAGGATGGGATTAACGAAAAAGCCCAGCAGCAGCGGAGAGATCAACCCGCCCACGATAACGATAGCAAACGGCCGTTGCGTGTCAGAACCAATTCCGTGGGAAAGCGCGGCCGGCAGCAGCCCCAAGCAGGCTACCAGGGCCGTCATCATGATCGGGCGCAGCCGAAGCAAGGCAGCCTGTCGGGTGGCCTCGCGGATATCCTTCCCTTCCAAGCGGAGCTTGTTGATGTAGGAATAGAGGACCACCGCCATCTCCGTCGACACTCCCATAAGGACCAGCAACCCCAGGACCGATGAAACACTGAAGGGGGTGTTGGTCAACTTCAGCGCCAGCAGGGCCCCGACAGGTTCCGTAACCACCACGCCGATCGCAATGGCTACGGGAAACTTGAAGTTCCCGTAAAGGGCAAAGAGGATCAGGAAAATCAGCAGGACGGTCAGCGGAACGATCACGTCCAACTGCTTTTTGGCGGCTAGATACTCGCTGTACTCACCACCCCAGGCAACGCGATACCCCTGGGGCAATGTGTCCACAATCGGCGCAATGGCACGCTGGCCTGCGGCGACCGCGCCGGCCAGGTCCCGCCCCTCGACGCTGTACTGGATACCGACGTAACGAAAATTATTCTCCCGATAGATGAAGGATGCGCCATTGCCGACGCTGATGTCCGCCAGGTCTTTCAGCGGCACCTGCTGGCCGTCCGGCGTGCCAACCAGCAAGTTGCCGATGGAGCCGGGACCAGAGCGAAACTGCGGTTCCATGCGAACGACCAAATCAAACAGCTTTTCGCCCTGGATTACTTGCGTGGTGGGCTGGCCGCCAACCGCCGCCCCAATCACCGCCTCAACGTCGGACACGTTGACGCCGTAGCGGGCAATCTTCTGCCGGTCAATATGAATCAGAAGGCTTGGCTGGCCCAACTCGCGCACCACGACCAGGTCCGCAAAGCCCGGAACCTTTTCGAGCGTGGTTTTGATTTTCAGCGCCGTAGCCTGCAAAACCTGGAGGTCGGGGCCATAAATCTTGACGGCAAGAGCGCTCTTGAGCCCCGTCAGGGCTTCGTCCACAGCATCTTCGGCAGGCTGCGTGTAGTTGAAGATGATGCCCGGAAAAGTCGTGAGCTTGCCGTCGATGGACTTGATGAGGTCCTCCTTGTCCCGGATCTGTCCCGTTTTCCAGGCGCTGTCGTTGTAAGGCCTCAGGCCAACATAAAACTCGCAGTTAAAGAACCCTGTCGCATCAGTGCCGTCATCGGGGCGGCCCAGCTCAGAGCCGACCTCGGTTACCTGAGGATAGGACATGAGGATTTTGCGGACCCTGGGCGCAACCTCGGCGGCCTCCTGCCAGGAGATGGTGTATGGCATAGTTGCCCGGACCCACAAGGCGCCTTCATCGAGGTGCGGCATAAATTCACCGCCAATCAGCGGCGCCAGCAGCATTACGGCGCAGAAGATCGCGAGGGCAATGGCCATGGTCAGGGCGCGATGGTCGAGCGCCCAGTCCAGTTGACGGCCATAGACGCGCTTGACCCATTCGTAAGGCCGGTTCACCTTTTCCCTGACACCCGACTTAAACCAGTATGAAATCAGGACCGGCACCAGGGTGAGAGAAAGCAGGAGCGCGCCTACGAGGGCATATGACATGGTGTCGGCCATGGGGTGAAAGAGCCGGCCGGCAGCTCCGCCTAGCGCGTAGATGGGAAGATAACCCGCAATAATCACGGCGACCGAGTAAAAAACCGGACGGTCCACATCGCGCGCCGCGTAAAGAATCGCTTCCTTCAGGTCATATTCCTGGCCCTCGCGCAAGCCCAGCTCACGATAAATGTTCTCCATCATGACGACAGTTCCGTCAATGAGGATGCCGAAATCGATTGCCCCGATGGAGAGCAAATTGGCGGACACGCCTTCCAGATGAAGAAAGATAAAGGAGAACAACAGGCAGAGCGGAATGGTCAAGGCGGTAATCACCGCAGCGCGGACGCTCACCAGGAAAAAGATCAGGACAATGAGGACCAGGACCATGCCGCGCAGCAGGTTGTTTTCCACCGTTGAGGTCGTCAGGTCAACCAGGCCGCTGCGGTCGTAAAATGTGTGGATCTTGACGTCTTTGGGCAGGACCTGGCTGTTCAGGTATTTCGTTTCCTGCTCGATGCGCTGGAGCACGTATTGCGTCTGCTCGCCGGTGCGCATCATGATGACGCCTTCCACGGCATCGTCGTTGTCCATAAAACCAAATTCACCCAGGCGAGGCGCGTGGCCAACTGCCACCTTGCCCACGTCGCCGATATAAACAGGCGCGCCCTGGTGGCTGGCTACGACGATGTTTTGAATGTCCTTCGTGTCGCGAACCAGTCCGAGGCCCCTGACGTAAAAGAACTGCCCGCCCTGCGAATAGAAGCCCCCGCCGCTGTTGGCGTTGTTGGCAGAAAGGGCCTGCATTACCTGCGGGACCGTGATGTGATAGCTGTAAAGCTGCGACGGATCCAGCAGCACCTGGTACTGCATGGTTGTTCCACCGAAGCCGGAATCATCGGCTACGCCGGGGATCGAGCGATAGGCGTGATTGAGAATCCAGTCCTGGATCGTCTTCAGCTCCTGGGGGGTGCGGTCAGGGCTCTGAACGACGTACCGGTAAATCAGGTCGCTGGGGCTCGAAAGCGGAGCCAGCGTGGGCGTCACTCCGCTGGGCAATTCCGCCCCTGCCAGACGCTCATAGACGAGCTGCCGGCAAAAATAGTCATCAGTGCCGAACCGGAATGACAGGACGACGTCGGATAGTCCGTAAAGCGAGGTGGAACGCATGGCGTCGAGATTGGGCATGCCGTTCATCTCAATTTCGACGGGAACGGTGATCTGGCGCTCCACTTCCTCGGCGGCATGTCCGGGCCATTGAGTGATGATATCGACAAGGGGAGGCGAAAGGTCAGGGTACGCGTCAATGGGCATCCGCTCGAACGACAGAACGCCCCCAACAATCAGAAAGCCTACAAGAACAATAATGAAGAACCGCTGATGCAGAGCGAAATGAACGATGCGATGGATCATAATATTTTCAGTCCCGGGGTCAGGCAGCCCGGCTATGCGGCGGCGCGCCCTCCTTCATCCCGTGAGCGATCTGGCAAATTGCAGAAACAGGCTGCCGTTTCCGGCCACTTTGTCACCTTCCTTGAGTCCGCTGAGGATCTGGGTCTCGCCGCCCTCACTGCGGCCGATGGTGACCAGGCGCTGCGAAAACTGATTGCTCCCCGAGAGAACATACACAAACGGTTCGTTCACGTCGTTCCTGAGCACGGCATCGTCTGGAACGGTCAGCGCCTTTGTGTTGCCAGACTGCACGATGGCCGTCACATACATGTCCTTCTTGAGCATTCCGTGCGGATTGTTCGTCACAATGCGCACCTTGAGGGTACGCGTGTCCGGATCAAGGGCCGGAGCGACGTAGGAAATCTTTCCATGGAACGTTGTCGGGAAGGCATTGGTCTCGATCGTCACACGATCACCGATGTGGATGTAAGAGAGGTCATTCTGGTAGACGCTCGCCAGCACCCATACCGTCCTCATATCCGAAATGGTGAACACCTGCGTGGCGCCGGCCTGGAGCACCTGCCCTGGCTGCACCATCCTCTCGACCACGTCGCCGGCGATGGGCGCCAGCACCTGAACTCTGGAGGTTGCCGGAGCCCCGCCAAGCTGGCTGGGATCGCGGATGCCCAGCACCTGCAAAGCCTGCTCGGAGGCCTGCAGATCAGCCATGGCCTGATTGCGGGCGGATTGCGCCTGGAGCAAGTCAGCCTGTGCGACAGCGTGGTGAGCGTAAAGGTCCTGGTCGCGCTCCAGATTGCTCTGGGCAAGCAGGTAGGCGTCATGGGCCTTGAGGTAGGTTGATCGCAACTGGGCGAAATCGGGGCTGCTGACGTATAGCATAGGCTGTCCGGCCCGGACCGTCTGGCCGGGAAATACAAGGACCTGGGTAACCGGTCCGCTGACTTGGGTAATCACCGGCGTCGTCTTGAAAGCGTTATAAGCGACGGAACCGGGCAGCCGGAGGACCACCGGAAAGCTCCGCAGCACGGCGGTGACGACCTGCACGTGCTTCATCTGCTCATCGGGCACGCTGAACAGTTCCGCCTTGGCGGCCCCGGAAGAACCGTAGGCGGTGGTCTGGGCAGCCGTCGGCCCGGAGTCCTTATGCCCGCAGGCCGGAAGGATGAGAAAAGACGCGATCACGGCGGCCAGGAGCGCCCGCCGCAATCTCCGGGTGGCCCGGTTGTTCATTTTCGAGTTCATGGCTGTGGCCTCTCGCCGACCGCTTCGTGCAATTGCTCGACGGCCAGCATGTGTGCCGCCACGGTCCCGCGGTAAGTCAGCTCAGTCGAACGATAGCTGCGCTCCGCGTCGAGAAAATCCAGCAGGCTGGCGGCGCCCCGCTGATAGGCATACCGGCTGATATCCAGAGACTCCTTGGAATCTTTCAAGTAACCCGATTGATAAAGTTGAATGATGCCTTCACCGGTTTTCACCGCGTCATAGGCAGTGGCGACATCGGTCATCACGGCTTGCTGGGTGGCGTTCTTGGTCTCTTCGGACTGTGTAATGGCCGCGTGCGTGCGTGCAATTTCGCCCTGGTTGCGGTCGAAAAGCGGGATCTCCATGCCGACAGAGAAACTCGCGTCATTGGCAGCCGCAACGTGGCTGTAGCCCGAGGTAAGAGTCAGGTCGCGCTTTCCGTTGGCCCTGGCCAGCATGTAGCTGCTCTTCGCAGCAACCACCGCCTGATTGGCTGCCCGCAGGTCCGGGCGCAGGTCGAGGGCTTTCGCCTGGAAATCTTCGACGCTGCCCTGGATGGGCGTGTAGTCCAGGTCTCCGGCGACATCATAATCATGAGGGACCGACTCATACCCCAGTAGATCGCGCAGAGAATCCAGCGCCTGCTGACGCTCCAGTTTCGCCGAGGAAACATCCTCTTGAAACTGCAGCCTCTGGAGCCTGATCTTGAGCAGGTCGCCCTCGCTGATGGCCCCCTTCTGGTACCGTTCCTGGCTCACGCCCAGCGTCTGTTGAAAGCTCGCCAGGTTCTGCTGCGCAAACGAAAGCGAGGATTCAGCAAGCAGGACGTTGATGAACTGTTGCGCTACATTGAAGGCGAGGGCGCGCTCGTTGTCCTGCACCTGCGATTGCACAACGGCCGTGTTGTCGTGGGCGTTCTGCATGCGCCACTTGCGTTTGCGCCCTCTCTCAAATGTGTAAGAGAACAAAAGGTCAAATTCGCTGGCATTGTTGATGTAGTCTCCGTTCATCTGGCTGGGAGTGAATAGAGGCAGGAAGAAGTCGTTCCAGGTGAGCACAGGGTTTGGCTTCAGGGAAGCCGTCAATTCATTGGCCTTGCTTTGCGTTACCTGCGTCCTGGCTGCCTGCAGCGCGTGGTTGTGCGCAAGCGCCAGTTGGATGGCCTGCTGAAGATCAACCTTTGCGGTTGGCGGCTGCTGGCCGCTTGCGACGACGGCGCACCCGCCAGCGAAAAACAGGCAAGCCGTCAAATGCACGATCCAAATATGATGTATTCCACGCTGGGAACGAAAACGTAAGTGAGTCATCTTTAATGTCCATTCGCAGAAATACACGAAATTCGGGTTTCGTAGTGAACAAGGGCTTCTCGAACCCGTAGGAAAGCCAGACCTGGGGAAATTGGATCAGGCGAGAGGAGGGGCGCGCCCATGCCAGGGAGGCGTCTGGGTGGAAAGCACAACCGCGGCAAATCGCGGCGCAAGGAAAGGCGCAAGCGAAGAACGATGGGGAGCGGGGCTGCCAAGCGAAGGACGAACCGCACTGTGGCGGAGGATCTGGCAGGCTGTGCAGAAGCCGTGCTCGGCGCCGGCCGGCAGGGATGGCTTCTCCGTCTGGCCCAGGGTTGTTCTCGCCTGGGAAAATTCCAGCGCAATTTCGCGCAGCACATGATGGTGCAGTACGAGCACCATCAGCAGGTGGAGTTGCATCACGGCCAGCAGCCAGATCGTTGCCCTGCGCCACCGTCGGTTTTTCAATATCCTATGCACAACGTTCGGTGCGGACCTTATCGGGTGTTGCGACTCGCGCGGATTCGCTTCGGGACATGAGACCTCTTACCCGACCGCGAGCCAGGTCCGCGGGCTTCGAGGTCAGATGGCAGAAGTTACATGGATGCTGATCTCAGCCCTCTGGTTGCAGAAAGGCCGAAAACCAGCGCTTCAAAATCCACCGGCACACAGCGTCCTGCACGGTCTCGAGTCATCAGCGTGCCAACCCGAGAACAAACCCCCACAATACAACACGAGAACCATATGTCAAGCCTTATGTGAAAAAATCCGCCCCAAGCTGATTAAATGGAACAGTTAGGAAGGCCCTGGGCGGGCAGACCTTCTTCAGAGCCTGAGATTACAAGAGTTCACTTCTTTTTTCGAGGGAGCCCGGCCGAAAGCTCCTTGACCTTCTGCGCCAGCGCGGGCAGGCGGCTGAGGTGCGCGTACATCTTTTTGAACTCGCTCAGGGGGCGTGCGGGCGTGCCCCACATCACGCTGCCTTTTCGCACCGCCTTGCCGGTCGGGATGCCGGCCTGCGCTCCAATCACCGCGCCATCTTCAATTCGGACATGGTCCGCCACGCCAACTTGTCCCGCCAGAGTCACGAAATCGCCAATCTCCGCGCTTCCGGAAATTCCAGTCTGCGCGGCAATTACCGAGTGGCGGCCGATTCTGACGTTGTGCGCAATCTGCACGAGGTTGTCGATTTTGGTGCCCTCGCCGATCCGCGTCGTTCCCAGCGACCCGCGGTCTATCGTCGTGTTGGAGCCGATCTCGACATCGTTCTCGACCACCAATCCGCCAAGCTGCGGAAACTTGTGCTGACGGCCCTCGGCGAACAGGTAACCGAACCCGTCCGATCCGAGGACGACCCCTGCATGGAGAACGACGCGGTCGCCCACTTGCACCCCCGGATAGATGCTCACCCTTGGATGGAGCACGCATCGCGCACCCAGCGACGCTCCTTCGCCCAGATAAACTCCCGAGCTGAGATTCGTTCCGCCACCCACTTTAGCGCCTGATTCGATTACGCAATAAGGCCCGACATAGACTCCAGGCGCCAGGTGCGCATCGGCTGCAATCACCGCGGTCGGATGGATCCCAGCCTCTCGAAGGCGCGGAGGGTGGAGCGACTCGGCGGCGCGAATAAAGGCCAGTCGAGGATTTGCCGCGGTTATGATGATCCGGCCAGGAACGGAAATTCCTTCGGGCACAAGCATGCACCCGGCGCGAGAATCCGCTGCGCGCCGCAATGCGGCCTCGCCGTCGGCGAAGGCCAAATCGCGCTCCGTCGCGGCATCCAGGGCGGCTACGCCGGTGATGTCCTTTTCTTTGTCGCCTTTCGCTTCCCCGCCCACAAGGCGCGCAATTTCCCTGACCTTCATTTCGCCTCCCGGATTTAAGCCCCGCGGCGCCGGAACTCTCCTGCCCCTTTCGTTCCGCAGCTTTGATCAGAAAGGGTAGAGTGGCGGCTCGCCGGACGGCCGCGTCTTCCATCTCCGGTGTACCCAGAGCCACTGTTCCGGGTACCGGCGGATGTAATCCTCGATGCGCCGCGTAAAATTCGCCGTATTCGTCTCGATTTCCTTTTCAGGGTCCTCGCACTTGATCCAGTCAACGCGATCAAATCGCAGCCGGTACTTCTTCAGTTTTGAATCCCAGATGACCAGCCCCAGAACGACGGGCGCGCCAGTCCGTCGCGCCAAGCGCGCCGGCCCCGTGGTGGTGGAAGCCGGCAGCCCGAAGAAGTCCACGAAGCTGCCTTCAACTGGCAGCATGTTCTGGTCCATCAGGATGCCCACCGCTTCGTTCCGCTCAAAGGCGCGCAGCGTCTGGCGCGCGAATTCCCTTTTTTCGATGGCGTGCCCGCCGCTGGCGCACCGGTAGCGGTTGATAAGTTCGTCCATCAGTGGATTGTCCATCTCCCGCACCACGAAATGGCAGGGATAACCATAAATCCCGTGCGCGAAGGACCCGAGCTCCCAGTTCCCGAAGTGCGCAGTCAGGAAGATGATTCCCCTGCCCTTTTTCCGGGCTTCATCGTAATTTTCGAATCCGTCGTAGATCACCAGCCGCTCGATGTTCTCTCTGTTCAAGCGCGGAAAGTGCGCAAAGTCCGCCAGCATGCGGCCAAGGTTGAGGAATTCCGCGTAAAGCACCTTCCGCCGCCCCTTGTCAGTCCAGTCCGGAAAAGCAATGCGCAGATTGAACATACCCACGCGGCGAAGGCGAGGCCAGAAAGCATAGCTCAAGGCAGCCAGCACTGCGCATACGCCTCGCGCGGGCCGCAGCGGCAGCCGTCCAAGCAGCCCCAGAATGGCGCGGGCAGCAAGATGTTCAATGCGATGGCGTAACAATGGCTTTTGGGATGAGAGATCTCGCTTCAACAAACTCCTCAAGGCCGGAGTTTTCCAGGGAGCCGGCCCAGGCGCCAAACGCGCTGCCGCCATGGGCCTACTGCCGGAACGCGCTCCGCGAAGAGCTATTTTATGTCTATTCAGATCGTAGCGGGAGATTTTGCAGAAAGAAGTTGAGGACCTGGTCCTCGTACTCCTTCCGTTCAGGCGCGGAGGGAGCATCCGCCTGGCTGTGAGGCAGAATCACCAGACGCTTCGGCTGCGGGGCTTCGTCGTAGAGCCGGCGGGTTGCCGTCTGAAGCATAGGAGCATCGTCGGAGGCCAGAAAGAGTTTCGGTTTCCCGGCCAGCCGGGAGAGGCCGGACTGGATGCCGGCACCGGCAGCGCCAATATTTAATGAATGGAATTCCCCATCGGAAATCAGCCGGAAAAGCCACCCGGCGCCGCCCACCAGCCCGTCCAGGCGAACATCAAATAACTGCACGGGCCGGCTGTAGACTCCATCCATCGCCAGTGCGGCAACGGCGGGGTCGCGTTCACCGGCGGCTAGTGCGGCATAAGCGCCGAGCGAAACGCCAAAAATCCCGACCTGACGAGGGTCAATGCCCTGTAGGCGCCCTACTCTCGAGATGGCGGCTCGAAGAACGGAAGCTTCGCGGGGGCCGAGATTTGAGAGGTAGCCCGCCCCCCGGGAACCGTCAAAGTTGAACAGATAAACATTGAAATGGTTGGCTTGGAGGACCGTTCCCAGTGAGAGCAGGGCTGAGCGATTGGAGCCATAACCGTGGCAGAGAAAGATGACCGGAGCGCCTCTCAAACCGATCAGCAGCCAGCCTTCGTGCTCGTTCCCGGCGGCGTCGGTGAAGTTCACATTCTGGTAGCTTGAAAGCAGGTAAGAAGCGGGCGTCACGTTTTCAACGCTGTCGTTCGCCGTCGTAATGTGATAGGTCAGGAATGCCCCGGCTCCAACCAGCACCACCAGGATCCCGGCCGCCACCACCAACACGCTGGTGGCGAATCTCCGGCACAGCCTCGACAGCTTGCGCGCGCGGGAACCCGTCGGTTTGATTTCTTGCGTCGCCATCTCAAATTCACTGACCGGCCAGGGAGGGGCGGGCGGAGGCGAACTCCGCCGCACCCTTCAGCATTCATCTCGGCCCCGGCAGGCGCCACGATCTGGGCTATACTGAACTAGCCTTTGCACCACTTTACAGGAGGGCCGCGGGAGTCTTGGTTTCCAGGATTGTGGATGTCCGGAAATTGCGAGTAGCGCAGTTCCAGCCGCTTCTACAGGTCGAGTCCAGGGCCTGGCTGGAAGACCTTCACTGGGACTACTCGTCCTCATCCGCACTTGTCGCCTCGTACCTGCAAGAAAAGCGATTGTTGGGATTTGCCCTGCTCGAAGGGGATGTGGCGCAAGCCTATTGCCTCTATTTCCGTGAGGGTTCGAAAGGGCTTATCGGCACGCTTTTCGCGTTACCGGGTAATTCCCCGTCCGACGCCGCGATAAACCTGCTGGACAAAGCCGTCGACGCGCTCGTTGGGTTTGATGATGTCCGCCGCATTGAGGCCCAACTGCCGCATTTCAGTTTTGACCAGATCGGCCCTTACTTCCGTTCCAGGGCTTTCCAGAGTTATCTTCGCCAGTTTATGGCTTTTCGTTTAGGGATAACTGCTGGGAGCCGCCAGAGATCTGATCTCCCGAATGGCCTTCGGCGAGAGAACGAAGCTCCCGGCGATTTTGTTTTCCACCCCTGGGAGCGCAAGCATGACCGCGAAGCGTCGCAACTGCTCCACCGCGTCTATCAGAACCATATCGATGCAGCGGTAAATGACCAGTATTGCAGCATTGCGGGGACCACCCATCTGGTGGAGAGTATCGTCAGGAACCGTGGCTGCGGTGATTACCTGCCGCAGGCTTCGATTGCGGCCGTCCACCGTTCGACGGGAAAACTGGCCGGCATACTCGGTCTGACCGCCGTGCGACCCGGGACGGCCCACATTCCCCAGATTGCCGTTGCCACCGGCTATCAGGGTATCGGCCTGGGCAGCACCATGCTTCGCATTGCTTTCGAGAAATTGGCCCGTGGCGGTTTTTCAGAGGTTTCGCTGACGGTTACAGCGCTCAACAGCGGCGCGGCAAGGCTTTATGAGCGGATGGGATTTCGCACGTTCAGGGAGTTCGGGGCGTTTGTCTGGAACCGCACCTGACATCAGCGCCGAGCTTCAACTCGTTTTCGCCTTCAGCAGTTCCTGGAGTTCGTCCATGAACTCCCGCACGTCCTTGAAGTCCAGGTAAACCGACGCGAAGCGGACGTACGCCACCTTGTCCAGCTTCCGTAACCGGTCCATCACCATCCCGCCAAGTTCGGAACTCGGCCGTTCGCGGTCCGGAGACTCGGCGACATAGGACTCCGCCTCATCGACAATCTCTTCCAGCGTGCTCATGGGGACCGGGCGCTTCTCGCACGCCTTCAGCAGGCCACCCAGGATTTTCTGGCGGTCGAACTTTTCGCGGCTGCCGTCTTTTTTAACCACCATGTACGGAATCTCGTCAATTCGCTCGTACGTGGTGAACCTGCGGCCGCACTTCATGCACTCGCGCCGGCGGCGAATGGTGTCCGCAACTTTGCCCGTCCGGGAATCAACCACCTTGTCTTCAATGTAACCGCAGAAAGGGCATCGCATAATTCGATTTGTGATGGGCACGGCCCGCCGATTCACTGGGCCTGCCCGGTCCCCCTCCCGAACGCTGAGGATTTTGATGCGGGCCGCTACTGGGCTTCCTCAACAGCAGTCTCCTGCTCCATCTCTTCTTCCTGGGTGATGGCTTCTAGGTGCTTGAAACTGAGGCCCTCGTGGACTAGCAAGCCCAGGCTGACCAGCAGCACGGGAACCGACATCATAAGCCAAAGCAGGATGGAGGCTCCAGTGGAAACATCGGCAGGCATGGCAAAAATTTCTGTCAGGGCCAGGACAATCCCTACCTGATACCCCCCGCCAATACCCGGAAACTGCACCACCAGCCCCAGCGAGGCGCAAAAGAGCACCAGCGCCGCCGCCAGCCATGCAAAGTCGCTGAGAGTGCCGCCCAGGCTCCTGAGAGTCAGCCAAAAAACGGTGGCATTGGTGCCCCACAGCAGAACGGAAAGCACCACACTGCCCGCAAAATCAGGCAGGCTCCTCACTACAAGTAAACCCTCAGCAAACGAGCGGAGGAAGTGTTGAACGTGCCTTTGAATCGGACGGGGCAGAAACTGGGTCCTTCGCATCACCCAATCCATCCATGCCTGGGTTTTCAGCCGATAAGCCACCAGTCCCGCCACCATGGCCGCTGTGACCGCCAGCATGACGTCACCGGCTTTGTGCATCACCGAGAGCACATTCTTGCCGGCGGTGCTCATCCCTGCCGGGACCAGGTAAAGGACCACCGCAAACAGCACCACCAGGCATATCGTGTCGCAAATCCGCTCCATAAGCCAGACCGCAACCATCGAGGTGATGGGCAGTGACTCCTTCTTGGCGATGTAGGCAGGACGCACAAATTCTCCCGGACGCCCCACCAGATAAATGGAGCTGAAACCCAGCATCTGCCCCACAAACAGCACCCATAGCGAACCCTTCTTGATGGGGTGCATCAGGAACTGCCATCGCAGCGCGCGGATCAGGTACGTGGCGTAAACCCCAACCAGGGACAGCAACAATAGATCCGGGCGGGCGCTGACGAGGGAGGCCCACAGGCGTTTCCAGTCAAAGTGCCGCCATTCAGGGTTGTGGCGGAGATTGTAGAAGATCAGGGCCAGAATGATGGTGCTGATACCCAGCCAGATCCAATGTCGTCGGTTTTTCTTCACGAAACACTCAATTCCTGGAACCTGCACGTCAAACTATCGGAACGACGGTTCGGAGTCAAGCAACAAGCCAGGCGCATGACAGCCCGCGCATGCGACGTCACTGTCGAGTCCGGCTCTCAGCGGTCCGGGGAAGTGCTGCCGGTGTGCAACCCAGCATGATCAAATAGCTCGTCCGTTCAGCGATTTGACCTTGCCTGCCCGGAGATCACACCGCCGAGGCCCCGGATGACGCCTTCAGTTCGACGATCAGGAGCCTTCCGTCACTCTCCCATTTGCCGCCGGTCGCCGTCAATCCCGCCCGGGCGGGATTAGAGACGCTCACGAGTTCTTCAGCAGCGACCAGCCCGGTCATTCCAAGGTCCGCGCCCACCTTGGCCCGTTCCAGATCGACGTTCGGATCAACTGAATGCGAAATCACGCCCGGCCGCACATCAAACCCGTTGTCATGGTCCGCAACCACCAGCCACATTTGCCGCCCGTCCGGCGCCAGCGCAGGGGCTTTCCAGATGCGCAAATGGTGGCGATGCGTAAAAGTGTTCAGCATCTTTTCAAAGGCCATATCTTCCGCGCGCCCGTACATATAAAGCGTCGACATCGGAGCGGCATCGTAACCTTTCCCCTTGATGACCGCCTCAAAAGTCTTCCACAGGGAATTTGCATCCTGGTCCTGGGCCGCCGTCCAGCCCGCCTTCGCAAATGCCTGTTTGACTTCCTGCAGGCTTCCAATCAGCACCAGGTTGGTTGGTCCGCCCTCGTCGCCCTTTTTGCTTTTCACGCGCCGTGGCGCCTGCGCCAGCAGTTGCATCACAGAATCCTCCAGGTTGGCAGGAATCTGACGGGCAAATTCCGGCTTGAAATGGCCGGAAACCTCCAGCGGCTTGTCCAGGACCACAGCAAATTCGGTTCCGGCAACATAGTTGATCGAGGTGTCGGGATTCCCGAACCATGTCCCCCCGCCCTGCTGGGCCGGTTGCGCCCCGCCTGTTTTTTTCTGCATTTTTTCCAGTGCCGAGTTGAGCAACGTGACCGGCAATTCGCTGGCAAGAAGGCCCTGAATGGTGCCGTCAGGCAGCACCTTTTCCCTTGCGTTATCGACATCGCTGACGTGGCAGGCGATTGGAATGGCGGACTGCCCCGGCAGGACCAACGAATCAAATTCCAGAAGCATCGAAGCCCGGTCGGTGGGGCTGGAACTCGGGACCAGCCTCGCCACTCGTCCCTTTGCAACAGAACCCACTGGAATGGCGATTTCTCCATTGATTTCCACTGCCCGCTCAACCTCCGCCTCCACGGCTTCATTTAAATGGGAAGAAGTGGTGCTGATAGGGGTCTTCAGCCGAAGGAAAAGCTCCGTCTTTGCGGGGACCGTATTGACCTGACCCGCCGGGGCGGCGGCGAGCGTTCCGGTGGCTTCCTGGCCGCCGGGTTGCGCGCCCTGTCCCGCAGCAAGGGCAGCAGAAGCCAGCAGTAAAAAGACGATGATTGCCGCGATGGGCCGCCAGTGGCCTCTGACGCCTGGCTTCGGGGAAGCATTCTTCAATTCCATTCGAGACTGAAAAAGCGCACGGTCCAGCATCACGGCACCTGTTCCGGGGGCATCCCTCCACCCGCGGCACGGGACGCAAATTCCGGCTGGGCCGGCCGCGAAGATAACAGATCTATTTTACTGGAGAGAGGAGCGAAGTTCCTGAACGATCTCCATGGCGATGGCGCGCCCCCGGTCGAGATCGCCTGGAGGCAGGGAGATTGCGGCGACCTTGGCGTGGCCGCCCCCGCCGAACCTCTCGCAGATGGTGGCGAGGTTTGCGGTCTTCGGCGTTGGATTCCAGGGATTGCTTCCCACAGCAATCTTGATCCGTTCCTTGCTGCGGCTTAGCGCCACGTTATAAACCGATTCAGGAAAGAGGTAATAAGGGATGAATTTGTTAAAACCTTCGAAGCTCTGGTCGGAAAGGTCGATGAACGCAACTCCTTCGCTGGGCACGGCACGCTCGCGGATGACATCAATTGTCCGGAGGTGCTGATCGTAAAGGCGCTCGAACGCCTGCCGAACGCGGGGCATGGCGGCAATCTCGCCAAGCGATTTTGAGAGCAGCTCGGGAATAAGTCCGGCGACAAAATCGTCGGAGGGCGCCCCTTCGATCACCAGTGTGATCTGCGTGGCAGGATCACGCATCTCGACGGCCGTCTTGGGGTCAGGATACTGCGCCCCGTCAATGATATCGGCCCAGTGAACAACCTCATCGAGGTCCGGCGCGCAGAAATTGAACTTGGTCGCCCCGATGTGAGCGATGAACTTTGTGCAGGAGCGGAAGGACGGGTCGTAGAACTTCTTTCCGCTACGGTCCTGCTCGAAGTGCCTGGCGTCCGCAGGAGTAAGGAACGCGCTCTGATGATGATCAAACCACCAGGTCATGCGCGGCGAGCTGGAGTATTTGAAATCGACGATGACGTTTTCATCTCCGTCAAACATCTCCTCGTCGAAAAGCTGGCCCGCGCGATGGAAAAGTCCCTGATAGAGAAATTGCGCGCCGGGATTTACGAGTTCGCGATAAAAACGCGAGAACACCGCTGCCGAACAGGCGCCGTCAAAACACCGATTGTGAAAACAAACGCGGACCTTCATTGTTTTTGTCTGCGCTTCCGGCACCCCAAGCCAGAGAGCCGCAGGTCATTCCGTAGAATTTGCTAAATTGCTCTGCTGAAGGCTAATTGTCAAGAGAAAATAAGACCGGACGCGGCAAAGCTGCAAATGGACGCCGCCTCTCTTTCCGCGAACACGCTCGCCGCGACGCCCGAGAGGGCTGTTTCAACTCTCTGCCTGCTGCCTTGCAAAGTTTCCAATCATCGGCGCACTGTACCACTCGCCGTTGTAGGCCTTATACGTCAATGTAATAACCAAACTAAAAAACGATATTGTAAATGTAATCCAGATAAATCCACTCGCCACCCACCCCAGCACGGGTACCAGTCCAAGAATCGAAGTCACAATCCGCAACGCGATGGCCACCGCAATCCCCGCAAGCCAGAGAAAAGCTGCCTGAAAAGCATGGAAGCGAACAAAGCGGTTTCTGTTGTAAGGACCGACCAGCAGGAAAAAGATCGGCGCAACCGGCCATAAAATATAGCAGAGCAGGCCCGCTACATTGAAGTCAATTCCTGGTAGGTCAAAGCCGGACGGCGCCGTCTGATTTGCGCTGATCCCCGCGCCCGCGGCTTCCGCTGTCGCCCTCACGGGTGATCCGCACGAACTGCAATACACCGCATCAGCCGATAACGCTGCTCCGCATTTTGCACAGGCTGCCGTAATTTGCCACTTCCCCCTTCCCAAAGTCACGGAGAAAAACCACATAGATGCGAGCTCGCGATTCCATGGATGTATGAGGGTCGCCAATCCGAAATCTTATTCTTAACATACTCTCCAGAATCGCACAACGAACCTGTCGCCAGATTCCAAGGTTCCCCTGGCGATGTGCCCGGCCACGAGCACGCTCAGGCCTGGAAAGGCCGGATACTGTCCGCTGTCGGGATTTATTCAAAGGAAGTGCTACATGAGGAACGAATTGGATAGGTGGCACGGAATGCGTGAAAATAAAACCAACAACCAAGCACGGGCGGCTTCTGGCGCCGTCACGCCCGTTTCACGCGCCAGGACCTGAACGCTCCGCCAGAACACGGTTCGGTTGAGCCTGGTCGGGCTGTCTTCGCTGAACCCGACCGTTGGCGTCGTCGGACGCGAAAAACTTGTCGATCGCCAGCCACGTCAGCAACGCAACCGGAAAGTAAAGGGCCACGAGGAACGCCAGAAGCTCATAAATCCGTTGCATTCCGGGAGTCAGCATAAACATGCGGCACCGTTTTCAAAATCCTGACATCATACTTCGAGTCCATTCCACCACCGTTGCTTGAAACGCGCCATAGCACTCAGGTACTACAACCAACAGATGCTCCATGCGCGAACCTTCCGCGCGCACGCCGATCGGAATTCCCAACCCTGAATCGGCAGATTCAAAGGCAGAGATGATCTTAGTCAGGCTGGAGTATTTTCTACTTCGGGCACCGCGTCGCAGGTTATGCGGCCCGATGTTGCGGCTGGGACTCGCACCCGGGTTGCTGCGGGGCAGTCTGGCCCTAGAGGCCCAAGCTTCTCAAGTGGCCTTGATGCTCACTGAACAAGCAGCGGGAGACAAATCTCAAAATCGGATAATAGCCCGTGATCTGTGCGATATTACCGGATCGCATCCGTACATCTCTAAAGTGTGAGAATATAGCTGCTCGTTACAATTCAAGGTATCATAGCGGCTAATGTACAGAACTGGGAAGGTCCGCGACAAACCCATGAGGAGGGAACCATGGCCAAGATAGCGGAGATTACTCCGAACGTCTACCGAATCTCCATCTACGCCCAATGGGCTGATCTGCAATTCAATCACTTCCTGGTGAAGGATGATGAACCGATGCTGTTTCACACCGGTCTGCGCGGTATGCACGCGGAAATGCGTGAGGCGGTCTCCAAACTCATCACCGTATCGGACCTGCGCCACATCGGCTTCAGCCACTTCGAATCTGACGAGTGCGGGTCTCTGAATGAATGGCTCGCGGATGCACCCAAAGCCGACGTGATCTGCAGTCAGGTGGGCGCGCTCGTCAGCGTAAACGACTTCATCGGCAGAGAGGCGCGAGCGCTGGCCGACGGCGAAAGCTTTACCACCGGCAAATTCCGCTTCCGCTACTGCCAGACACCCCATTTGCCCCACGGCTGGGACGCGGGCTTACTTTTCGAGGAGACTGAGAAGATGCTGCTCTGCTCAGACCTCTTCCACCAGACCGGCGACGTCGAGCCGATCACATCCCATGACGTCGTCGGCCGCTCATATGAAGCAATGAAAGCCTATCAGGCAGGCATTTTGGCGGACTACGTTCCGTACACCGCGCTTACCGGGAAGAACCTCAGAAAGCTGGCTGCCCTGCAACCCAAAACCCTCGCCATTATGCATGGGTCGAGCTTCACAGGCGACTGCGCCGGCGCTCTCGATGACCTGCACGCCGCGTATCGCGAAGTCTTCGGCAGGGACAACCAGACCGTGCAAGCTGGTAGCGTTTAGCGCGGCGATGCACGATGCTGACGGGAGGTAAGGCGCCGGGAATCTTCGGCCCATCGGCAGACACTCCGCCTTAAGTTGTTGAGAGAGTGCTATCACCTACTTGGGCGGGACTTCCTGCATCGCGGACAGACGGCGTGAAAACATTTCTTCGATCAGGTCGCGGTATCGCTCTTCAACCACCGGACGCTTTACCTTCAGCGTGGCTGAAAGCTCGCCGGCGGCGATCGTGAGTTCATTCGGGAGCAGCGCAATCTGGCGAATGCGCTCGTGAGGCGGCAGGTGTTTGCAGGCTTCATCCACCTGCCCTTGCAAGAAGGTTTGGACCCGTTTATTCCTCACCAGCTCTTCGCGTCCGGCAATAGCAATCCCCTGCTCTCTTGCGTAGGCTTCGAGCGCGGTAAAGTTGGGGACGATCAACGATCCTACAAACTTCCTTGCGTCGCCCAGCACCACCAGTTGCGCCACGTAGCGGTGCCCCTGAAAAAGGTTCTCCAGCTTTTCCGGTGAAACATACTTGCCGCCGGAAGTTTTAAACAGGTTTTTTTTGCGCCCTGTGATGGAAAGAAATCCTTCCGGGTCCAAGAAGCCCAGGTCCCCCGTGTGAAACCATCCACCGGCGAAGGCTTCACCGTTCGGCTCAACCTGATGATAGTATCCCGGCGTCACATTGGGCCCGCGAACCAGAATTTCACGTCCGCTGTGGCCCTCCGAATCTTCCGTCTCCTCACCCAGCCTGACTTCCACTCCGGGAACCGCTCGTCCCACGGTGCCCAGCTTCACAGCCCCCGGATGATTAACGGCGATCACGGGGGAAGTTTCCGTCAGGCCGTAGCCTTCATAAATCGGGATACCGATGGAGAAGAAAAACTCCGCCAGATCCTTGCTCAGCGGCGCGGCGCCAGAAATCAACAGCCGCAACCGCCCGCCCATCTGCGAGCGGATCTTGGAATAAACGATTTTGTCCGCGAGCCGGCGCTCCAAGCCCAGCCCCAGCGGCGCGGCACGGCCGGCAAGACGGTATGGAAACCACTCCCGGCCCGTGCGCAGGGCCCACCCAAACAATCTCTGCCTGGAAGGCGGAAGGTGGCGAACCTCTTCCATCACCTTTTCGCGAATTTTCTCCACGAGCCGCGGAACAACGGCCATCAGAGTGGGCCGCACTTCGCGCAGATTCTGCGGCAAAGAGTCAATGTTTTCTGCGTACGCAATCGAAACACCCTGCGCCATATAGTAAAAGTCAATCATCCGCTCAAAGATGTGGGCCAGCGGAAGGAAAGCCATGCTGGTGTCGCCCGGGTGGAAATCAAACAAGCGGTCACAGGCCTGAATGTTTGAGGCAATATTGGCGTGCGTGAGCACGACGCCTTTGAACATTCCCGTAGTCCCCGAGGTATATACGACAGTTGCAACGTCCCCAGGTTGCGCGCGAAGCGCCTGCTCCTTCAGAAATTTCACTGCTTCTGCTCCGGCCTCGCTTCCCCGTCCGACCAGTTCCTTCCAGCAGAGGACGCCGGCGGATTCTCCCGGTCCGCAATCCATGGCCACCACAAATTTCAATTCCGGCACGGCGGCCCGCACAGCCAGGACCTTTTTGAGCTGTTCGCGGGTCGAAACAACAATACATTTTGAGCCGGAGTCACGAAGGATAAACTCCACGTCGTCTTTCAGCAGCGTGGAATAAAGCGGAACGGTTACGGCCCCAAGCCCCAGCACGGCGTAATCGGTGAGGGCCCATTCCAGGCGGTTTTCAGAGAGTAAAGCGACGCGGTCGCCGGCGCCGACCCCCATTTCATCAAACACGACCGCCAGCGCCGCAACCTTCAACTGCACGTCCCGCGAAGAGGTCCCACGGTAGCAGCCTTCCGTTTTGGTCAGGAAGGCGTCGGGCTTGTGATGCTTCTCCATCGCCTGGAGAAACAATTCGTTGATCGTTCTAAACGATTTCGATTCCATGTGCCCCCATGCCCGTAATTTTGCGGAAGACGGCAGGCCAAGAGAATTTTAGCACAGAGCTTCCGGCCCTCCCGCTCCGGCAGCAAATAGCGATGAAGGCAGTTCATGAAAACACGCTGGCTGGCAGCGCTAAGTTATCGGCCAGCCTGCGGGGGCTTGCTTTCTCTCCGCGATGTTATCAGCTAAGATTCAGCAGGAGACTCGTCACAATGGGGCACCCGACATCCGGCCTTGGGAATCAGGACGGCCCGCCAGGCAAGGGCATGCAACGGGTCCGTTCGCCGCGCGGCACGGGGCTCAACTGCCGGGGCTGGCATCAGGAAGCCGCTCTGCGCCTGCTGATGAATTCGCTCGATCCAGATGTCGCCGAGCACCCCAGCGAACTGATAGCCAACAGAGCCACTGGGAAAGTTCTGCGCAACTGGGAAAGCTATCAGGCAACCGTGGAAGCTCTGAAGACCCTCGAGAATGATGAAACGCTTCTGGTTCAATCAGGGCGGCCGATTGGGGTCGTTGAGAC
Organism: Terriglobia bacterium; assembly: GCA_035712365.1. NCBI lineage: Bacteria > Pseudomonadati > Acidobacteriota > Terriglobia > Terriglobia bacterium. Next base: position 76,382 of record DASTAW010000007.1, on the reverse strand, counting down.
GCGGCAAGATGCGCCCCGCGTCATCATCGCTAACACAATGGAGGGCCACTGGCCCACACCCGACAAACCCGATCAGATCGAGCAGCGCGGCGTTCCTGGCCTCGGAGCAGCAGATCCGGGAAGTTGGACCTACGTGGGGACGCAGCAAAATCTGCCAATTGCCTTTCAAGTTTTCGATGCCATCGCCCGGAAGCGCTTCGACAACGAACTTGCAGGAAAGCTGATCGTTTCAGGCGGAATGGGCGCGGCGGGAGGGGCCTTGCCGCTTGCTGCCGTGATGCTCGGGGCCGCATTTCTCGGCATTGAGGTGGATGGAGAACGCATTCGCCGCCGTATCCGCTCGGGATATTGCGATTACTGCGTCAATACCCTGGATGAAGCACTGCGAATCCTTAAGAACGCCGTGCGGCAGAAACAGGGCGTCTCCGTTGGGCTGGTGGGAAATTGCTCCGACGTTATCCCGGAACTCGCCAGCAGGGGTGTTCTGCCGGACATTTTAACCGACCAGACCAGCGCCCACGATCTCCAGAACGGATATGTCCCGTCTGGCCTCAATCCTGATGATGCGGGCACACTGCGGCGCGAGAATCCGCAGGATTATATATCTCGCTCCCGCGATTCGATCATCCGGCACTTTGAAGGGATGCTGGCGCTCCAGAAGCTCGGTTCTATCGTTTTCGAATTCGGAAATAATCTTGGCGGCGCAGCCGAACAGTGCGGAGTGCCGGGCGCCGCTTCGGCGTTTCCGGACTTTGCTGAGACCTATCTTCAACCGCTGCTTTCAGCCGGCTTGGCTCCCATTCGATGGGTGGCCCTGTCCGGCGAACCGGGAGATATCCGCCGGTTCGATGAGCTGGCGCTCGAACTTTTCCCCGATGATTTCTCGCTGGCGCGATGGATTCAATTGGCTCGACAGCACGTTCGGTTCCAGGGCCTGCCGGCGCGGGTCTGTTGGATGGGCCAGGAGACGCGCGTCCAGATGGCCGTACGTCTGAACAGCTTCATAGCAGATGGAGGCATCAAGGCGCCATTCGCCATCGCCTTTGAACAGGCGATAACCAATCATCAAATTTCAACCCGAGCACAGCCGGACAGGGTTGAAGCCAAGTGGAATTCGCCCGGCGACTGGCCAGCCATGGAAGCGCTTGTGGATGCGGCATCAGGGACAAGCTGGGCGTCATTACGATTTGGATCGAGCCACAGCCAGGCAACCATTGCGCTCGTCGCCGAAGGGATGCCGAATACCGCAGGTTCCCTCGCGCGCGCTTTAAAAAACGACTATGCGCTCGATTTCATCCGCCTCGCCACACCGCGCCGCCGATAACCGCCTGATGCAACTGGCCGCACCGGATTCAGAACCTATGCCTGACAGGCCGTGAGCCTCTAACTACAAGGAAGATTTCAGCTCTTCTTGGCAGTGACGGCAAAGAACGCAGCGGGCAACTGCTCAATATTGCGGCTCTTGCATTTGGGGCACGCAGGCAGGAGCTTCTCGTATTCGATAATGCTGAGAACCAGGGTGAACCGCTTGTGGCAATCTTTGCACATAAATTCATAGACTGGCATCGACTTTCACCTCCGGCTGTTCCTCTACGTAAATTATAACAAGACGATGCCCGGCATCCCATGCCTTCCGGCCGGCGTAACAAAAGTGTTCCGCGGCGTAACACCGGCAGCCCTCGCCCGACAGTAATGCTCTTCAAATGTGGCAATTGCCGAATGTGAGTCTGTGGGGTCCTGTGCTAGATTCTCAGTGTGCAAACCATTGTGGAGTGCATTCCTAATTTCAGTGAGGGAGAGGACAGAACCAAAATCGAGTCCATCCTCCACGCCCTTATTGCCGGCTCGGATGCGTACGTGTTGGATACCCAGATGGACGTCGATCACAATCGCACAGTGGTGACGTTTGTTGGCAGCCGCGAAGCGGTGGGTGAAGCGGCGTTGCGGGCCATCGGACGCGCCGGCGAACTGATTGACCTGAATAAGCACCGCGGCGTGCACCCCCGTATCGGCGCTACCGACGTTGTGCCCTTCGTGCCCATCCAGGGTGTCGATCTCAGCGATTGCGTTGAGATCGCACGGTGGGTTGCCCAGGAGGCCTGGCGACGTTTTCAAATTCCAACCTATCTTTACGAAGCGGCTGCCCGCGACCCTCGCAGGAAGCATCTTGAGTATCTAAGGCGCGGACAGTTTGAACAGTTGCGCCAGGAGGTCCGTGACAATCCCGATCGCCGGCCAGATTTTGGCGGGGCTGACCTTCATCCGACGGCGGGGGCCACGGCCGTTGGCGCGCGAAGCTTTCTGATCGCTTACAACATTAATCTCAGGTCCACTGATCTTAATCTGGCCAGAGCTATTGCCAGGAAAATTCGCAGTTCAGATGGAGGCCTCCCGGAAGTCAAGGCCATCGGCGTGGAGGTAAAAGCTCTTGGTGCGGTCCAGGTGTCCACCAACCTGACCGACTTTTTGACCACCTCCATCATGACGGTGTTTGACGCGGTCGCAGCGGAAGCCGTGCACGCAGGCGCTGCCATCAAAAGCAGTGAGATCGTCGGCCTCGTACCCCGCCGGGCAATTGAGGCCATAGACATCACGCGTCTCAAGCTGCGAAATTTCGGTCCTCGGTTGGTCCTGGAAAACAGGCTGGCGGAACTGCGGAGGACCCTGTCGTAGGCTGACTGGTTCCCTCCACGCCCGGTGGAGACCCTTACCCCCAGCCTGAAGCAGACTCTGCCCGGCCGGAAAGCCCTGCGCATCGACGCCGCGCGCCCGATTAAGCCGCACCTGTATCGACAGCAGATACCCAAAGCTTCCTTGCCGCGAATTCGCCCAGGCTGATGGACTTCCTGCTCAGGCGCAGCGTCAAGGTGCCATCGTAATTTCGCCTTGAGATCTGGATCTGAACGCCCGGACGAATGCCCAGTTGATCGAAATATTCAAGGAGTTTGCGGTCACGTTCGTGCATGCTGTCCACGCGAACCGATGATCCGGGATGCGCCTCCCACAGTTGCCGCAAACCCAGCTTGCGCCTCTCGCGGGCGCTCTTGTTAATCTGGTTCCCGTGCGGGCAGACGCCGTCCCTGCCGAGCTTCTCGATCAGTTTCCGTTCAAGGTCCTCGGAAACTGAATGCTCCAGACGCTCCGCCTCCTCATGAATTTTGTACCACTCCATCCCGAGGATTTCGTGAAGAAACCGTTCCACCAGGTGATGACGAAATCGCAGCCGATCAGAAACCTTTCGACCCTCTGCCGTCAGCGCGATTCGGCCCTGGCGGTCCACGCGCGCAAGATTGTCCCGCCTTAGGCGACGCAAGGCCAGCGCCACTGCAGGAGGTGTAACTTCCAGCCAGCGCGCAATGGTCGCTGCAATGGCGACGCCCTCTTCCGCCTCGGCCTCCGCAATGGCTTTCAGGTAGTCCTCTTTGGATATGGTCAGTTTCATCAGCGGCCTTAACCTGGGTTTATAGAGACTTCGAGCGGTCCCGATTATCTTCACGAAGGACCGGTCATCCCTTCATCTTAGTCCTGTTCTCCGCCCGCGTGACCTAAATTCCGGTTGACACCTGCTGCACCATGGTATTAACTATAGTTTATTTCAATCACGCATCTATAGTAAATACCTTCTGTGAGTCCGTCCTGGAATGGACCAGCCGAAAAATAAGACGGAAGCAGCAGTTCAACATCCGGTTCGCCCGGACGGGGCAGGAGTTGAAGCTCGTGCGTCACAGCCCAGCCGTAGTCTTTCGCTCGAAGGCCTGCATGGCACCGTGGAGGTGCCTTCACACGAGGCGGGTTTCTGGCGGAGCTGGTGGGCGTTTGTAGGGCCGGCAATTCTGGTCAGCGTCGGCTACATGGATCCCGGAAACTGGGGTACCGACCTGGCAGCCGGGGCAGATTTCAAGTACGGCCTGCTGTGGGTAGTTGCCCTGGCCAGCTTGATGGCGATCTTCATGCAGGTGATTTCGGCACGGCTGGGCGTGGTCACCGGAATGGACCTCGCGCAATGCTGCCGCGATTGGTACCCGCGCTGGAGCCGAATTCCCAACTGGCTATTCTGTGAACTCGCCATCGCCGCGTGTGACCTGGCAGAGGTCCTGGGCAGTGCTGTCGCGATTAATCTCCTCTTCGGTATTCCGTTGCTCTGGGCGGTGATCATTACTGGATGTGATGTTCTGATTCTTCTCGGCCTGCAGCGGTTCGGGATGCGGACCATCGAGGCGGTGATCCTGCTGCTGATTGCAACCATGGGGATTTGTTACTTCATCGAGATTTTCGTGCTGCCTCAGACACGTCCAAGCTTCATCGAGATGGGTAGCGCGCTTTTCCGGCCCGGGCTTGGTCAAAGCGGCATGGTTGTACTTGCCATTGGCATCGTCGGGGCCACCGTGATGCCCCACAACCTGTATCTCCACTCGGCCCTGGTGCAGAGCCGAAAACTCCAGAAGGATGACCGCTCGGTCCGCAGTGGAATACTGTTTAATACCATTGACGCATCGGTTGCTCTGACCATCGCCTTTTTCCTGAACGCCGCTATCCTGGTGCTGGCGGCACTCGTCTTTTACGGCAAGAGCAGCGTGATCGTCCCAGGTGAAGGACTGGTATCGTTTACGCCTGACACGGACTGGATTCGCGTTGCCTATCTCACGCTTGCTCCCCTGCTCGGAACCGCTCTCGCCAGCACACTGTTCGCCGTGGCGCTGCTGGCCAGTGGACAGAGCAGCACCATTACCGGCACGTTGGCTGGGCAAGTGGTTATGGAAGGCTTCATGCACTGGCGAATCCAGCCCTGGCTCCGGCGCCTCGTCACCCGCTCGCTGGCCATTATCCCGGCAATTTTGGTGATTGGTGTTCGTGGCAGCGGCAGCGTCACTGACCTGCTTGTCCTCAGCCAGGTGGTGCTGGCTTTGCAGCTTCCTTTCGCCATGTTTCCTCTGTTACACTTCACAAGTTCCCGCAAACGCATGGGCAAGTGGCGAAATGGCTGGATTCTGATGGCGGTCGGCTGGACGAGCGCGGCAGTCATTACCGCAATGGACCTCTACGGGCTGCCCGAGGCGTTAAAGAGCGCCTGGATGGTGATTACCGGCCAATGACCCAAAAGCCGCAGCCCGTCAGTTTCGCGGCAAACTGATATGTACCATAAGATCCTGGTAACCTTGGACACGACCCCCACGGACCGTGCCATTATTGGACACATCAAAGCCCTGGCCAAAGTCATGCACAGCCGCGTCGCCCTTCTGCACGTTGCCGACGGCTGGGCCGCGCGCATGTACGGACCCGACGCTATCAGTCCAGAAGTCGCGCAAGACAAGGCGTACCTGGATCGGGTCAGGGCTGAGTTCGACGCAGAGGGAATTCCGGCCGAGGCCGCGCTCGCCTATGGTGATCCGGCGAGCGAGATCGTGAAATGGGTCCAGCAGGAAGGCTGCGACCTCGTGGCCATGAGCACCCATGGGCATCGGTTTGTTAAAGATCTTCTCCTGGGCACGACGGCGCCGAGGGTCCAGCATAGAATCAGCGTCCCCGTTCTCTTGCTTCGCGCCAAATAGGCTGCGCCCGGTCAATGATGCGCCTGGTACAAGCGCAGGGCTTCAGGTTGTAGTCTCCGAGGGCCCGGCTTAGCCAGGGGCAAAAACAGGCTGACCAGATCCTGGCATGGGAGGGCGGGCTGGACTTCCCCGGTGAATCCGGATGGTGTAGAACCAAAATCCGCTTTCAGAATTGCCACTCGTGTTGATTCAAGGTTACGCAACTCCGGACGGAACCGAGCGCCACCGCCAGCGGCATGCCGATCGCCTGCCCGGGCATTATCGGCAGGCGCGCGGACTCTGCCTCAGTTCCATCGGCCTTGGAACTTACCTGGGCGACCCCACTGACGAAGTCGACACCCGATATGCGCAAACCGTCGTACTGGGGGTCCGTGCGGGAATAAACGTCTTCGACACCGCGGTCAATTACCGTCACATGCGCAGCGAGCGTGCCGTCGGGCGGGCTGTCTCGGGATTGATCTCCTCCGGCATTGCCCAGCGCGATGAACTCCTGCTGGCGACCAAGGGCGGCTTTCTAGCATATGATGGCGAAGAGCCTGCTGATCCATCCGCTTACTTCCAGGCGCGGCTTGTTCGCACCGGCCTTGTAAAGCCGGAAGAAATTGTCGCCGGCTGCCACACGCTTTCGCCACGATACCTCGATCATCAGATTGACGTCAGTCGCGGCAATCTTGGCATCGAAACGATTGACGTCTACTACCTTCACAACCCCGAAACCCAGCTCAGTGAAGTTGCACACGAAGAGTTCCTGCGGCGATTGCGCATGGCCGTCGCCGTTCTCGAGCAGGCTGTTGCAGACGACAAGATTCGCATGTACGGCGCTGCCACCTGGAACGGCTTTCGCGTGCAGGCAGATTCGCAGGAGGCCATCTCGCTCGAGGAAATTCTCGGGGTGGCGCGGGAAGTGGGAGGGCAAAGTCATCATTTCGGCGCCATACAGCTTCCCTTTAACATCGCCATGCCGGAGGCCCTGGCCGCGAACACCCAGGCTTCGAACGGCGGTCGTGCGCCGCTGCTCCACGTTACGCGCGAGCACGGCCTGATGGTCTTTTCGAGCGCCACGCTGTTGCAGGGCCACCTCGCAGGGGGCTTACCAGCCGGCCTTAAGCAGTGGATCCCGGGCCTGGCCACAGACGCTCAGCGGGCCATCCAATTTGTCCGATCCACTCCAGGAATTACCTGCGCGCTGGTGGGCATGAGCAGGAGCGAGCACCTCGAGGAAAACATCGCCACGGCTTCGCGGCCGCCGCTTTCACTGGCCGAATATCGCAAGATATTTCAAAAGTGATAGCAGGAACCAGACGTTGCAGGTTCAATCAAAGACCTCCGGCGTCCTGAGTCATGAACCCAGCCGAGTCCCTGCGAGCCAAATAAGAAGAGGCGATCTGGAAGCTCGGGACGGAATCCCGTGTCCAGTGCATCCGGCGACAAACTGCTATTCAGCACGGAGAGCAATCATCGGGTCGATGCGGGAAGCCCGGCGCGCGGGGATATATCCGGCGGCAAAGGCAACCGCAAGCAACAGGACTGCCATGGCTGCGAACGTTGCCGGATCAGTCGGCTGCGTCTCAAAGAGAATCGATGCAATCAACTGCGCCGCCGCAAACGATGCGGTCAGCCCCACGGCAATGCCTACGAGTGCGAGCCGCAGCGTGCGCGCGAGGACGCCCAGCAACACATGCCGCTGGGTCGCGCCGAGCGCCATGCGAATGCCGATTTCCTGCGTCCGCCTTGCAACGGAGTATGAAATCACGCCGTAGATTCCGAGCAAAGCGAGGATCAGTCCCAGAGCCGCAAACGTCGAAACGAGAAGCACGAAGAAACGGCGGGGCGAGATGGCATGATCCACAATCTGGCGAATGGGTCGAAACTCCGCCGCCGGCTGCCCCGGATTCAGCGAACGGAGCACGCGCATCACGCTCGTGGCCAGCGCATTCGGAGGCAGCGCCGTGCGCACCACCAGTTCCGCCCCCACCGGTCCCGCCTGGGTGATGGGCACATAGATCTCAGGCCCGGATGATTCTTCAACGGCCGTTTCGCGAACGTCCGAAACCACGCCGATGACTCGGGTATCTCGCATCTGGATCTCGGCAATGCGTCCCAGCGCATCTTGCCCGGGCCAGAGCCTTTTCGCCGCCGCCTCATTCAATATGACCACGCGACCGCTCGTAGCCGTGTCCGACCATTTGAAGTCGCGCCCCTCGCGCAGTTCGATCCCCATCGCAGGCAGGTAACCGGGGGTTACGACATACACGAAGGCCTCAGGGAATTCTTTCCGGTTATACTCGACCCCTTTCGCCCCCAGCCCCCAGCTACGGTTGCGGTCGAGCGGCAGCATGTCCGAGATGCCAGCGGCCTCGATTCCGGGAATGGACTTTATGTGACGGAGCATCTCCTCGCAAATTGCGCCCCTCCGATCTGCTCGCTGGGTGTCGTTGGCTCCGCTATCGTCGTAATCCACTTTGATCGCCGCTGCGTGGTCGGGCTCGAATCCCAGATCCACATCGAGCACCCGAAGAAAACTGCGCAGCAGCAACCCGGCTCCGATCAGCAACACGCACGCCAGCGCGACTTCCGAGACCACCAGGGTTGCGCGCACCCGTTCGTGTTTCCTGCCCTCGCTTGTTCCATGCCCGGACTCTTTCAGCGTCGCCTGGATGTTTTTGTCCGACATCTTGAGGGCCGGCGCAAGACCGAAGATAACCGCACTGACCACCGCAATCATGAGTGTCCATGCCAACGCCTGTCCGTCCACGCGCAGGCTGCTGAGCAGCGGCAGCGCGATGGAACCCTGATGCGCCAGATAGTCTGTAATCGCGAAAGCAAAGCCCAGGCCGAGAAGCGCGCCCGCAATTGAAAGAACCAGGCTTTCGGTAAGCAATTGCCGGACCAGCCGCCGCCGTCCCGCGCCGAGCGCCGTGCGCATGGCGAATTCCTTGCTTCGTGCCGCCGCACGCGCCAGCTCGAGATTCGATAAATTCACGCAGACGATGAGGAGAATCAGGCCTACCGCAGACCACAGGACGATAAGGGATCGGCGTAACTTGCCGCTGACGTGGTCCTTTAGCGATTGCGCCCGGGCCCGGTATCTGTCGAAGTCCCACTCCCGGTGCTTCGGGTTGAAATCAAGATGTGGAAATAGGAGGTTGGCCTCAGCTTGCGTCCCCGCTACGGTGGTTCCCGGCTTCATGCGGCCGATGAAGAGGAGCGTATTTCCCCAGTCGGCAATTTCGCCCATGATCGCAGGGACGAAGATGTCCATTCTGGTTCCCGGCGCGAAAACCGAACCGAAATCGAAAGTTGGCGGGAGCACTCCGGCGACCGTCACCGGATTATTATTCAGTTCGATGGCTTGGCCGGCAATCGCAGGGTCGCCCGAAAGCTGGCGCTTCCAAAAAAAGTAACTGAGCAGGACCGCCGGACGGCCATTTTTCTGGCATTCTTCCGGCGTGAACAGCCGCCCGAGCATCGGTCGAACACCAAGCGTCTCAAAGAAATTGCAGGCCACCCTCACGCCCGAGACGGGTTGCGGTTCGCCGCGGCCTGTCAGCTTGTAGTCAGAAGGGCCATAAAAGGGCATGTATGCTGTCACGCTTTCGAGCGAGCGGTTGCGCTCTTGATATTCCTTGAATGCATATCCGGAATAGGTCATGCTCGAAAGGCCTCCCTCCGCGGGCGGACCTTCAATCCACACGAGGCGGGCGGGCTCTCTGAACGGCAGCGGCCGCAGCAGAATGGTGTCCACCACGCTGAAGACAGCAACGTTCGCGCCGATGCCCAGCCCCAGAATCAGGACCGCAATCACCGTAAAGCCACGATCTCGGCGCAACTGCCGCAAGCCGTAACGCGCGTCGGCGACAAGCCCACCGAGCAACCGTGTTCCCAGCGCTTCGCGGCACTCTTCCTTGTACCTTTGATATCCGCCAAACTCCATCCGCGCTTGCCGTTCCGCTTCCACGCGGGATACTCCCCGGCGTTCCAGGTCATTCGCCCGGCATCGCAGATGCAGGCGAAACTCTTCTTCCATTTCCCGCTCGACCTGCGGCCGCCGGAACAAAAAATCAAGCGCCGTGCGAACCGAAGACAGTAAGCTCATAGTTCTTTGCTGCGCTATAAAATACTTGCTGCCAGCCAAAAGGCGGCTGACTGCGGCGACCCGTGCCCGTCACCCATCACTCATCACTGCCTCTTTATATTTCGTCCGGGCGTGTGTTGAGGACTGTCCCAATCGCAGCCACCAGGCGCTGCCAATCGTCGATTTCTTCCCGCAGCCGTTTTCGGCCCGCCGCCGTGAGCTCGTAAAACTTCGCTCGCTGGCTATTTTCCGATATGCCCCACTTCGCCTTCAAAAAGCCCTTGCCGACCAGCCGAAACAGGGCGGGATAGAGCGCCCCTTGCTCGATCTCGAACGCTCCTTTCGAAATCTGCCCAATTCTGAGGAGAATGCCATAGCCGTGCAAAGGGCCGAGCGAAACCGCCTTGAGGATCAGGAGATCGAGTGTCCCGGGAAGTATTTGAGCGCGTTTGTTCATGTCATGTCCTAACATATTTAGGACTATAAGCCGCAACCGTTGAGCATGTCAAGCCCCTTCGCAATGGGCTGAGATGTCTCTATAAATCGGGCGTGCAGCTTGACAGGGAGCGGTCTTTTCGCTACGTTGCACTCTGGCGTGGTTTGGCGGCAATTCACTGGCGCGAGGGCAAGTTGGCTGGAAAACCGATCATTTCAATCACTACGGATTTTAGCGAGAACGACCATTTCGTAGGCGTCATGAAAGGCGTTATCCTCAGCATCAACCCCGACGCCACGATTGTTGACATCAATCACCAGGTGAATTCCTTCGACATTTTCGACGGCGCCTACAGCTTATCGCAGAGCTACCACGTCTTCCCACCCGGCACCATCCACCTCGTGGTGGTGGACCCGGGCGTAGGCTCCGAACGGCGCCCCATCCTTGTACAGTCGAAAGATTACAGGTTTGTGGCGCCCGACAATGGCGTGCTCTCGATGGTTTACGAGCGCGAAGAGCGCGTGGAAGTCCGCCAGGTGACCGCCGAGCATTTCTTCCGTAAGCCGGTCAGCAACACTTTTCACGGCCGGGATATTTTTGCGCCGGTGGCCGCCTGGCTCAGCCGCGGTATGGAACTCGAAAAATTCGGCAGCGTCATCGATGATTTTGCAAGATTCACTTCGGTCCGGCCCAAATCGCAAGATGCCTCCACCATCAAAGGTGTCACCATCAAGGTTGACAAATTCGGGAACATCATTACGAATATTGCACCCAGCGACGTCCCGCAGATTTTTGGCCAGGATCCGCCGCCCTTCCGCATCAGGATCAACGGGCGCGAAATCACTCGCATCCATGAATCCTTTGCAGCAGGCGAAGCGTCAGAACTTTTTGCCGTGGTCGGCAGCTCGGGGTTTATTGAAATTTGTACCAATCGCGGCTCGGCGGCCAGGGCGTTGAACGTCAACCGCGGAGCAGAGGTGGAAGTGAAGCTGACCGCTGAACCGGCCGAGACTGCCTGAGAATTTCCCGGAAGCTTACGCTGAGGTTCCTTTGGGCCGTCCGGGCGCTACCCTGGGGCGGTCGCCCTTGCTGCCAAGTTTCTCAATCTTCACCTTTGACACTCTGAGACCATCCATATCCACCACGGTGTAAACCCGGCCTTCGTAGGCAAAGCTCTCCCCGCCCTTGGGGATTTTGCCCAGGCAATCCAGCACAAAGCCGGCCAGCGTCTCATAGCCCTCACCGCGTGGCAGCACAATCTCATAATCGTCGGCAAGCTCGCGCAAGCTGAGTGCCGCATCGACCACCAGAACGTCGTCGCCCACTTTTTTGATAGCCGCTTCCTCCCGGTCGTATTCGTCCTGGATTTCGCCCACAATCTGTTCCAGGACGTCTTCAATGGTCACCAGCCCCACAAAAGTGCCGAACTCGTCCACCACCAGGGCCAGGTGCGCACGGCGCCGGCGGGCCTCATCCAGCACCTTGATGAGGGGCATCGTTTCCGGGACGATCATCGGCGGGTGCAGCAGCGACATCAGGTCTAGCGGCTCATCGAGGGGAATATGACGGCTGAGGCGGTCGAGCGTTACTCCCAGCAGATCGCGGGCGTAAAGCACTCCAATGATGTGGTCCGGCGAAGCTTCGTAGATGGGAACGCGCGAGTGCTGGTCCTTGACAATGCTGTCCAGAAGAAAACGGAGGTCCTTGCTGAAAGGCAGCGAAGTAATCTGATTCCTCGGCACCATGATTTCGCGGACCAGCGCGCGGTGCAGATCGAAAATGCTGTGGATCATCTCCTCCTGTTCCTCGCCCAGCAGCCCGCGCTTGCGCACTCCCGTCACGATCAGTTCCACTTCCTCCAGGCTGTGCAGGTCGCCATGCCCCGTCGACGCCGCAACGCCAACCGCCCGCGTCACGGCACTCGCCAGGCGGTCCATCGCCACCACGGGAACGCGAACTACGCGCATGAACACGGTAAGCGGCAGGGCAAAGATCAACGCCACCCTTTCGGCACGCTCATAGCCGATGGTCTTCGGCGCCAGCTCGCCCAGGACCATCAGCAGGCCGGTGATCAGCAGGAATGCAATCAGCGTGGCAAGCCCGTGCGACACGGGACCGGCAAGATGGCGGACCCGCTCGTCCAGCAAACCGCGAATATCTCCCGCCAGCATCCCCTCTCCCAGCCAGCCCAGCAGCAGACTTGCGGCGGTCACGCCCAGTTGCAGGGCGGAGAACAGGCGGCTGGGATAGGCCAGGATTTTCTGGACCAGCATGGCACGCGCATTGCCCATCCGCACAAGCTGCTGCAAACGGCTGCGGCGGACGCTCAGCAGCGCATATTCAGTGGCCACAAAAAATGCGTTCACCGCGATCAGGCCCAAAATCAGCGCCCATTGTAAAAAAAAACTCATGGCAGGTTCCCTGCTCTGCATTCTAGCCCGAAAACGGGCTGCGATAAAAAGTCCCTTCAAATTGCCGCGATGTGCGGCGTGCCAATGGGTGCATAGCACCTGTCGCGCCATGGGTTCTGCTAGAATGGGGAAGATGCAAAACGACATTGTAGATGTTGTTGCGAATCGGCCGTTGACCGGCGGCCATTTCGTTCTGGAGCTGTATGCTCCGCGCCAGGCCCAGGCCACGCGGCCCGGGCAGTTCGCGATGGTCCGCATGCTGGAACACTCGGACGTGCTGCTGCGCCGCCCCATGAGCATCTTCGATGTCAGGGCCTCTGCTGCAAATGGCAAAGCGGCTCGGAACGGGGCTGCTCTGGAGATCATCCAGCTTCTCTACAAAATTGTCGGACGCGGAACGCGCCTGATGGCCCTGCTCAAGCCCGGCGACCAGGTGGAACTGCTGGCCCCGTTGGGCCACGGCTTTTTTGAGGAGGAATACCTGGCCGTCGCCCAGGCATCGGATGAAATTCTCCACGTCGCCGGCGGCATCGGCATCGCTGCGCTGCTGCTTCCGGCGCGACAGATCGCCAGAGCGGGCCTGCGCCAGAGACTTTTTTTTGGAGGCCGCACTCGCGACGACCTGGTGGGCACAGAGGATTTTGAGAACTACGTCGAGGAAATAGTCCTGGCAACAGAAAACGGCTCAAAGGGCCACCAGGGATTTGTGACCGCGCCGCTCGAGAAATATCTTGCCGGCCACCCGAACGAGAGATTTCTGCTGATGGCCTGTGGTCCCTGGGCGATGCTGCGCGCTACAGTCGATCTGGCGCGACGGTATGGACATGCCTGCCTGGTCTCGATGGAAAACCGCATGGGATGCGGCCTCGGTGTGTGCCTGGGATGCTCGATTCGCGTGGAAGGAACGGGTCATGCAGCCTACGAGCGAGTCTGCACTGAAGGTCCGGTGTTTTGCGCCGAACGCGTGATCTGGGAGAAAGAAGAGATTCCCAAAATCTAGTCGAATGTCCGACCAACCCAACCAGCAACGGAACCAGGATTTGCAATCCGTAACGGGTGAAGACGAGCTCTCGCCCCGCATTGACGTTGACATCGCCGGGATTCATTTTGAGAACCCGGTCCTGACGGCCAGCGGAACCTTCGGCTACGGCCAGGAATTCGCTCACCTGATTGACCTCAACCGGCTTGGCGGAATTTGCGTGAAAGGCATCTCCGCCGGTCCCATGGAGGGCAATCCTTCGCCGCGCATTTACGAAACCGAAGCCGGGATGCTGAACGCCATCGGCCTGCAGAACGTGGGCGCCGAAAGGTTCCTGAAGGAGAAGCTTCCCTTCCTCCGCACACTGCGCACGCGCTGCATCGTGAACGTCTTCGGCTACTCGACTGAAGATTATGTCCGCGCCATCGAAATCCTGAACGAAGGAGACGGCATCCACGGCTACGAGCTGAACATCTCCTGCCCCAACACGCGCTGCGGCGGAATGGTTTACGGAAATGATCCGCGCCTCACCGCAGAAGTGGTTGCAGCCAGCAAGAAAGCAGCGCGTTATCCGCTGATCGTAAAGCTCTCACCGAACGTCACCGACATCACGGAGCTTGCCCGCGCCGCCGAAGGGGCCGGGGCTGACGCGCTCTCGCTGGTCAACACCTTTGTCGGAATGGCCATCGACGTTGAAACCCGCACGCCCCGCGTTTCAAACATCACCGCAGGGCTATCGGGCCCGGCCATCAAGCCGCTGGCCGTTCGCATGGTCTACCAGACTTTCCGTGCCGTTAAGATACCCATCATCGGCATGGGAGGCATCGCCACCGCCGAGGACGCGCTGGAATTTATTATCGCCGGAGCCCGCGCCGTCCAGATTGGCACCGCCAACTTCTACGCGCCGGAAACCGCGCTACGCGTCGCCGATGGCATTCGCGATTACTGTCGCCGCAAGCGAACCCACCTCGCTGGCCTCGTCGGCACGTTGAAAGTTCCTCAAGCCGGAACTGGCGTGGTCGCGGCTCCCCATGCGGGGTAACTCCTACTATGCTGATCCTCGACATCGGGTGTGGGAAGAACAAGCAGGAATCAACTGCAGTCGGGCTGGACCGCCAGAGGGGTTCAATTGCCGATATCCGCTGCGAACTGGGCCATTTCCCCTGGCCCGTCAAGTCCGATTCGGCAGATAAGATTTACCTGTCGCATTTTCTCGAACATCAGTTGGACATTTTGGGGGCGATGCGCGAGGTACACCGTATCGGCAAGCCCGGTTGTGAGGTCGTGATCGTAACGCCCCATTACAGCTCGCCGGATTCGTACACGGACCCGACACACTTTTTCCACTTGGGCCTCCATAGCTTTGACTACTTTGTACTCGACTCCTTTGAAAATTTTACGTATGGCGCTGGGGGGTTTCAAATCCTCGAGAAACATCTGACCTTTGGCGGGAATTTCCTTCTAGATAACTTCGGTCGGCTTTGGGCCGAGCACTCACCCGATTTTTATGAGAAGCACCTGGCCTGGATTTTTCCGGCCAGGAACATCTTCTGCAGGCTTCGGGTGGTCAAGTAGCGTCCTTGGTGAGGCAGGACACGGTGATAATGGGTGGAAGATCACAAACTCAGCCTGCCTCCACTGGATTTCCGAAGGGGCTGCTGCTCAGTTGAGGTCGCGCGACACCATCAGTTTAAAGGTCAATTTGTCCGCCCCGGCCGTCACGCCGAAACCCACACCCGTTTCGATGTCCACAAATCGGGTGTGGTGGTCCGTCACGGCCCAGACTTCGTGGAACTGGTCGTGAGTGGCATAAAAATCGCGGAGCGGGCCGAAATCGGCGTACTCCTCGGCGGCAACGGCCCAGTTGGGATTCAGGTTGTAGGCAATCCGCCCCGCGGGAACAAACTCCAGCCCGTTGAAGCCGCCGCGATAATCGGTATCGACAATGGGATTGTAAATAAGGTCCACCTTGTGCAGGTGCAATCCTACGATCGGCCGCGCTTCTGACGTGATGCGGTGCGACTCCCAGTACGAGTAGTTGAAGCTGAACTCGAAGTTGATGCCATAGAAGAAAGTATGCTTGGCGGCGTTCGGCCGCACGAACAGTTCGCGCAGCTTGAATCCATCGAGCGATCCCCCGCGGCCTTTTGAATAGGCCGTGTAGACGGGGAAATAGAGGCCCTGCTCAAACCACGGCTTTACGCCATAGGCCCATTCCACCGCCCCGTTAACCGAGTTGTCGGGAATAATTCCACCTGGAAAATCGGCGGTCTTACGGCCCATGGGAGTGAAGTTGCTGTGCACCATAACATTGGCTTTTCCGGGAGCCATAATCGAAGCGTCGTACACCTGGATCTCGTCCGTTTGGGCGCGGGCCGCGAGCGGCGCCACAGCCATCACAAGGGCCAGCGCGGCACTGATGCCCATCCATTGCCGGTAAAGTGGTCTGCTTCGAGTCCCCATAAACGAAGCAACGAGTATAGCCGATTTCCCAGCGCCCCTGAAAATGTCGGGCAGAATTATCCCGGCCACCGCGGCAACCTGTGGTATTTTGCCCGAGGCCCGTCAAGTCAATGCCATGCCGGAAGGCCTTGAGCACAAAACGCGCGCGCCCTCGCCAGGCCGTTGGCAGGCGCCCAAGATTTCCAGCACACGCCGCTGGCTGCTGGTGATTTTGCTCTTTGTCGCCGCGCTCATCAATTACCTTGACCGCGCCACCCTCTCAGTGGCCCTGCCACGGATTTCCGGCGACCTGCTTCTCGGCCCCACCTCTAAAGGCTTGCTGCTCTCCGCTTTCTTCTGGTCGTACGCGCTGATGCAGGTCCCCATCGGCTGGCTTGCGGACCGCGTCAGCCTGCGATGGCTTTATGCAGGTTCGTTTGCGCTGTGGTCGCTGGCTTGCGGCTTCACCGGGCTTGCCGAGAGCCTGGCGGTGCTTATCGCGCTGCGCGTTGTTCTCGGCATCGGAGAATCTATCTATCTTCCCGGCAGCGTGAAATTTATCAGCGTCGCTTTTTCTCCCGAACAGCGCGGCCTGCCCACGGCAATCTTTGACAGCGGAGTGCGCGCGGGCCTGGCCATCGGCGCCCCGCTCGTCGCCTGGCTGGTGTCACGCCACGGCTGGCGGCACATGTTTATGCTGGTGGGATTCACGGCGCTGGTTTGGATCCTGCCGTGGATTTTTACCTTTCCCTCGGGGCTGAACCAGGACGGACAAGTACGGCAGCCGCAGGTTCCCGCGCGCGCCGTCCGCAAGCCGCTGACCTTCAACCGCAACCTGCTGGGAGCCAGCCTCGGATTTTTCTGCTTTGGCTATTACAACTACCTGCTGGTTACCTGGCTGCCCGACTACCTGGTGGAGGTGCGCCATCTCACGCTTCTGAAGGCGGGATTCCTGGCCGCCATCCCGTACATCGTCTGGGCCGTTGCGGAACTCGCGGGAGGCTGGGCGTCGGACCGCGCAGTCCGCCTGGGCTGGAATGAGACTCGCGTGAGAAAAGGAATGATCACCCTGGGCTTCGCCACAGGGCTGATGCTGATCCCCGCCGCGCTGGTCGGGAACCTTACTGCATCCATAGCTCTGCTGGCCGGCGGATCACTCGTCGGACTCGCTTCCCCGAATCTTCTGGTTGTTTTCCAGGCCTGCGCCCCCCGGGACGAAGTCGGCACGTGGATGGGCTTCGGCAATTTTATCGGCAACATCGGCGGCATTCTGTCGCCGCTGGCCACCGGAATTCTCATCAGCCGCACCGGCTCCTACGTCCCCGGATTTGCGCTGGCGCCCATCATTCTCGTCGCCGGCCTGCTGGCTTATTGGTTTATCGTCGGTGAACTGCAACCGCCTAAGACCGCAACGTAATCACGCGAGTGGTGCGTCCATTTAAGGGAGATGGCGCCCCGCCTTGCGGGATGGCGCCGCTTGCCATGTCTGCGAACGGCACGGTCATCCACCTTGGCGTCATTATACACCGCGTATAAAGCCTTGACAGGTTTGGTAACCAGTCCTATTATGATATTGGAATTGCCCGCTATGCCGAACTGTCACCGTATGGTGTGCGTGCCCGAAAGGGCTAGGCTGGCGGGTTTTCTGTTATCTGGGCCACACCTGAACCCTGAGCTCTCTTGCACTGACGATATCCCTGAAAAATCTGCGGTTCTTCTTATCATGCCGGAAAGACCTGAAAACCGCCCCAGATATCATGCCTACAAGCTGCAGCAGGTTGTTTGAATGCGACGGTTCCATCTTGATTCTTTTGATCAACTCTGAGTCCCCCCATCATTAATTTTTCTCCT
This sequence comes from Terriglobia bacterium, assembly GCA_035712365.1. Taxonomy (NCBI): domain Bacteria; kingdom Pseudomonadati; phylum Acidobacteriota; class Terriglobia; species Terriglobia bacterium. The sequence goes on along the minus strand of DASTAW010000007.1, from coordinate 58,639 downwards.
GAGGTAGGACCCAAGGCTGTCGCGAAACCGCCTCTCCCCACATCGATCTATGATTACAGTGGCGCGGTGTAAGTGCTCCTTGATATTTTCAAAAACCAGGCGCGTTGTGTATTTGTAAAACGAGTCCTTGTCTTTGAATCCTTCGCCCCATAGTTTCGCCTTGTTCAAAACAATAGCCGAATAAAAGAAGTCTTCGCCTATAACCGTTCTAAGGAACTTTTCTCTGACGCGATCACTGCAACGGTTAAAGTGGAATTCATAATACTTATGAAGGCGCATCGAGGCTCTTACCTCACCAATGAGATTATCGCACGCAGTAGCCGCGTCATTGTCCTCGAACAGAACAGCGGTGACGACGAAGTACTCGGAACTGCCTCCCCTGCCTTTCATCCCACAATCGCCAGACTCGTCCAAAAAAATGAGCATCGACTCCTACTAGACCCCAAGTGAACGGGGAAAAACCAATCAGCACCGATATTGTCTGCAAGCCAGTCCGAACGGCGTGCCTAGCATTAGCCACGACGACCCTGCAAGAACTCTCGTCACTGCTTCCCCGCCCCAAAATACGGCGCTGGTTCGGGAATGGCGGCGCCGTCTTTGCGGGGTGACGAGGCGCCGTAATTGATGCCCGTGGCGGAATTGTGCAGGACGGCCTGGCCGCCGCCCATGGGAGAAGCGTAGGCGCCGCGCATGATGAGCACGTGGCCCTTCTGTGTCAGGCCCTGATACATAAACGGTGGGAAGCGGTCTTCAATCAGGAAATTGCAACCGCCCCATTCGAGTTTGGTAAAGCGCGGAGCTTCCAGCGCCGCCTGGATGTTCATTCCGTAGTCCACAACGTCCGACACAAACTGCGCGTGCGCTTGCGGCTGGTTGAATCCGCCCATAATCCCGAAGCCGATGTGGACGTCGCCTTTCTCCATGAAGGCGGGAATGATGGTGTGATAAGGGCGCTTGTGCGGCTTGAGTTCATCGGGATGCCCCGCGTCGAAGACGAACAAACCGCCGCGGTTTTGCAGCGGGATGCCGTAGTCGTCTGAGACCACTCCAGATCCGAAGCCGTTGAACAGGCTGTGGATCAGAGACACGATGTTCCCATCCTTGTCCACCACCGAGAGGTAGATGGTGTCGTGCGCGCCCTCGAGCGCGGAGGGTTTGCCCGGCGGCACGTCGCAGTGGGCGTGGTCCATGTCAATGGTGGCGGCGCGCTTGGCCGCGTATTCCTTGGAGATGAGCCCCTCGACGGGAATGTTGGAAAATTTCGGATCGCCCACGTAGCGCCGCAGGTCGGCATACGCCAGCCGCTGTGCTTCCATCTTCACGTGCAGCCCGTCAACGTTGAAGAATCCCCAATCGGGCAGCGGGAAGTGCTCAAAAATGTTCAGCATCTCGAGCGCCGCCAGTCCCTGGCCGTTGGGCGGAAGCTCGTAGACTTTCCACCCGCGATAGGTGGTCGAAATAGGATCGACCCACTCGGCCTGATATTCGCTGAAGTCGGAAAGCGACATCACCCCGCCCAGCCTGTCTATCGTCCCGACAATTGCCTTGCCGATGTCACCTTTGTAAACGGCATCGCGGCCTTGCTTCGCGATCAGTTCGAGCGCGCGTCCATATTCGGGATTGCGAAACATTTCTCCAATTGCGGGCGGCCGTCCGTTGGGCAGAAAGACCCGCCGGGCGTTCTCGTTTTGCTCCAGCAGGTGCTGCCCGCCGTGCCAGTAGGAATCAATCAGTTCGGTGACCGGATAGCCATGCTCGGCAAAATAGATGGCGGGCTTAAACAACTCCGCCCAGGGCAGGCGACCGTATTTCTCGTGCATCTTGGCCCACCCATCCACCGAGCCCGGCACCGTGATGCTGAAAACGCCCTCCTGTGGCATGCTCGTGTAGCCTTTTTTCTTGAGGAAATCCACCGTCAGCTTTTCGGGCGCCCAGCCGCTGGCGTTCATCCCGGCCAGCTTTCCTGTTTTGGCATCGTAGATGATCGAGAACATGTCGCCGCCGATGCCGTCATTCATAGGCTCGACCACGCCCATGGCCGCATCGGCCGCAATCGCCGCGTCAACGGCCGAGCCGCCGCGCGCCAGGACCTGCGCTCCGGCCTGCGAGGCCAGAGTCTGGCTGGTGGCCACGATGCCCAGAGGCGTGATCACCATCGATCGCGCCTGGCTGCGGTCGCCGTGGCTGGTGTAGTTCTGGGCGTAACCTGGCATGGCCAGAATGATTATGGCCATCATCAAACCTGCAAGCAATGTCAGTCGTCGCATTCGAGCCCCCGTCAAGTGTGAGATTTTGAAAACGGAAGATTAACACTAAGAAGGATGAAGTGTGAAGAATGAAGTATGAAAAGCCCCCGAGAGGCGGCGAAAGAATTTAGCCCATAGCGTGAGCTATGGGACGGGGTAGCACGCAACAAAGCCACACCAGCCCCCGGAGGGAGGCGAAAGAAAAGTGCAGGAGTCAAAAGCCAGGAGTCAGGAGCCGGAAGTCAGACGCGCTGAGGAGAAGGATGAAGTACGAAGGATGAAAACAGCGGTGATCAGTGGTAAGTGATAAGTGGCGGGCGGAAATTACGGATTACGAGTGCCAGTTTCTGCGTGATGAGTTCTGGGTTCTGAAGGCTGCCTGCAAATAAGCCCCCGAGAGGCGGCGAAAGAATTTAGCCCATATCGCAAGCTGTACAAGGCCAGAGCCTGAACCATCGTCGGCTAATTGGCGCGCAGGGCGGACATCGGCTCGATGCGCGAGGCGCGGCTGGCGGGGAGAAATCCGGCCACCAGCGCAACGGAAGCAAGAACGGCGACCGTTGCCGCAAACGTCAGCGGATCGGCAGGCTTGATGCCGAACAGCAATGATGCCATCAGGTGCGCGGCAGCGAAAGCCGCCATAATTCCAAGCGCGATGCCGACCAGCGTCAACCGCAGGGTGGCTCGCAGCACCATGAACTGCACGCCGGCAGGCGAGGCGCCGAGCGCCATGCGTACGCCAATCTCCCGCGTTCTCCTGGTGACCGAATAAGAGATGACGCCGTAGATGCCAAGCGACGCCAGCACGACGGCAAACAGGGCAAAGCTCGCTACCAGCAGCACGAAGAAGCGCCGTGGAGAAACCGCGTGATCCACAATGTGCTGCAGGGGCACGAACTCCGCCGCGGGCTGGTTCGGATTCAATTGCCGGAGCGCGCCTAGCACGCTTGAGGCCAGCGACTCCGGAGGCAACTGCGTTCGGACCACGAGTTCCGCTCCTGCGGGAGTATATTGCGTCGCGGGGTAGTAGGCCTGCAACCCAGCCGTTCCTTCCACGCTGGTTTCGCGGACATCGGCAACTACTCCGGCCACCAACAGGTCGTCGCCGTTGCCACGCACGATCCGCCCAACCGCACCGCCGTTCGGCCAGAGCCTGCGCGCAACCGCCTCATTGATGATGATGACTTTCTGCGTCGAGGGTGTGTCTTCCCACCTGAAGTCACGCCCGGCCACCACGCTCATGCCCATGGAGCGGAAAAAACCCGGCGTCACGACGTAAATCAGCGGCGCAGGCGCTTCGCCTGGCCGGTACACCTTGCCTTTCACCGTCAGCGCACCCCAATTGCGGTTCGGGCCGAGCGGCAGATAGTCCACCATGCCGTCTGCCTCGACGCCCGGAATCGCCTGCACGCGTTCCAGGATTCGGCGAAAAGTCACTGCCCTTTTTTCTGCGTTGTCTCCCTCGCTGTAATCGAGCTTGATGGCGGCTGCGCGAGCGGGCTGGAAGCCCAGGTTGATATCCAGCACGCGAAGAAAGCTTCGCAACAGTAGTCCTGCGCCGGCCAGCAGAACGCAGGCGAGCGTCACCTCGCAAACCACCAGGGCGGCGCGAACGCGCTCGTGTCGCCTGCCCTCGGACATGCCGGGCCCTGCGTCCTTCAGCGACTCGTGCAGATTGCCGGCCGAAATCTTCAGGCCCGGAACCACGCCGAAGACGATCGCAACCGTGCTGGCCAGCAGAAGAGTCCAGACCAGCGCAGCGGCGTCCACGCGTACGCTGCCGAGCAGCGGCAGCGCAATCGAGACCTCATGCGCCAGCAGCCCGGTAATCGCAGCGGCCAGGCCCAACCCCAGCGCCGCGCCTCCCACAGAAAGAATAAGGCTCTCGGTCAGAAGCTGGCGAACCAGCCGCATGCGGCCGGCTCCAAGCGCGCTGCGCAGAGCAAACTCCTTGCTGCGCGTGGCCGCGCGCGCCAGCAGAAGGTTGGAGAGATTCACGCACACCAGCAGCAGGATTGCGCCCACGGCGAACCACAGCATCATCAGTGGACCCCGCAGCCGCCCGGTCACATACTGCTTCAGCGGGAAGAGATTGGCCTTGTAATCTCCCTTTGAGTTCGGATATCTGACATCGAAGTAAAGACGCGGTGCCAGCAGCGTTGTCTCCGCCTGCGCATGGGCCACGCTCACGCCGGGCTTCAGCCGCCCGATCAGGGTCAGAATATTGCCCCAATGGCGAGCGTCATCCAGAATCATGGGCGAGAAGAAATCAACCTTCTCGCCGGGAGAAAACACCGCGCCGAAATCGAAGCTCGCGGGCAGAACACCCACCACGGTCGCCGGCGCTCCATTAAGATCAATGGCCTTGCCCACAATCGCCGCATCGGCCGCGAACTGCCTTTTCCAGAAGGCGTTCGAAAGCAACACGACGGGGTGGCTGTTTTTTTGCGCCTCATCGGCGGTGAACAATCTCCCCAGCATTGGCTGGACGCCCAGCACCTGGAAGAAGTTCGCAACCACGCCCACGGCGGTTGCAGGAACGGGCTCGCCGCGGACCGTCAGCCGCTCATTGTTGACTGTCGAGAAGGGAAAATAGCCGGTTACGTCCTGGAAGGAACGGTTCTGCGCGCGAAACTCCTCGAAGGCGTCCGCCGAGTAGGTCTCGCAGGAAAAGCCGCAGGGCGCCCCGATCTCCGGCGCGATCCAGACAAGCTGTTGCGGGTTCGCGAGCGGCAGTGGACGCAGCAGGATGGTGTTCACCACGCTGAAGACGGCGGTGTTCGCTCCAATGCCAAGGCCCAGGATAAGCACAGCGATCAGCGCAAATCCGCGGTCGCGCCTGAGCTTCCGAAGCGTGTACCGCAGGTCCTGCAGCAGGTGGTCGAGCGCCGGAAGCCCACGGGCGTCGCGGTGCAGTTCCTTGGATGGTTCGATGCCGCCCAGCCGCACCAGCGCCCGACGGCGTGCCTCCTGCTCGCTCATGCCCTGACGCAGATTCTCCTCCACGGCCATTTCAACGTGCGAGGAAAGCTCGCTATCGAGCTCCCGGTCGAGCTCGCGCTTCCTGAAGAACGCCCGCAACCGCTCCGCCCATTCATGCAGGGACATCATCCGCGTCCTTTCTCCGGCACCGCGAGCACTCGGCCGATCACCGCCGAGAGCCTGTGCCAGTTTTCGGTCTCCTCCGCCAGGCGCTTCCGGCCGCGCGCGGTAATGGAATAGAACTTGGCGCGGCGTCCGCCTTCAGAGGTTCCCCAGCGCGATGAGATCAGCCCTCGTTGCTGCAATCGCACCAGCGAGGCATAAATCGTGCCCTGGTTGAGCAGCACGTGGTCGCCGCTCGCCTGCTCAATGCGCCGGGCGATTCCGTAGCCGTGCAGGGGACCCAGCGTGACGAGCGTCCGCAGGACCATCAGGTCCAGGGTGCCCTGAAGCAGGTCAAGTTTGGCTTTCACCATGTCCGCTCCTGTGGCAATACCACATCAGGCTACTACTTCTCCTGTGGCATGGCAACATATTTCTCACGCCGGCGTTTTCTGATGCGCCGGCCGGCGCGAAAGCTGCTCCAATTCACGCGCCTGAGGGCGATGCCCTGCGCCACCCGCGATGCCTGGGATATCTAGGGAAATCTGCCCGCGTTCTTTCGCACGCGCAGGCCGTGCGAGGCCATGACCTCAAATTCGGCGGCGGTTGGCGCGCGCCAGTTGCCGAGCAGCCTGAGATTCTCTTCGAGTTCCTGGCGGCCGTTGGGAGCCATCAGCACCACGCTCACGGCTGGGTGTGCCAGCGCAAAGCGGTACCACTCGGTTGCGGCGGGCGGAGTGAATCCCGACGGGTCGTCGCGCGTCGCCCGCCTCAAACCTCCCCAGCGCTGCGCTGTGTAGACCACCACGGGAAGTCCCAGCCGCTCCGTGACGGGAAAGACGTCCTGCTCCGCTCCGCGATGCGCCGCGTTGTAGCGGACCATCAGCAGGTCAAGCTTATTTTCGCCGGCGCACTCTGCCGCCAGCTTCCGTTGGTGAGTTGTGAGGCCAATCAGTCCCACTCTGCCCGTCTGCTTTTCGGCCTCCAGCACGTGTAGCGCACCATCGCGAGCGGTGATCTGTCCCCATTCACTTTTGCTCTCGACATAATAAAAGGTCACCACATCGATGCGATGGGTGCCGAGCATGTGAAGAGCATCCTCGATCTCGCTCTCGGCGCAGGCGGCGTCGCGCGCATCCAGTTGCATGGCAACCGCGACGCTTCCGCGATCGATCAGCTTGCCGCGCAATGCCTGGGCGATGCCGTCATTGTGGCCGCACCAGTTCAGGTAATTCACGCCGCACTCGACCGCCAGCGCCACGTCATCAGCCGAGAGGCTCGTATTGCCGCGCGTGGCGAGTCCCAGGCGCATCACCGAAGGAAGCCCGCCGCCCAGTTCGGCCCAGCGGGGCATCGGGTCCAGGTTTTGGTCCGATTGTGAGTGGGTTTTCGTGTGACCTGGCGTTGCAGAAGGTCTGCCGCTCATTATTCGCTGAAAAATACAGCGCACATACTGGAGAAATCAGGCCGCCGAGACGCCAGCCAATCTGTTCCTCACCCGAGCGGTCCGCCACCCGGAAGGGCGTTCGCCGCAGTCGGCAAGCATCTAGCCTTGTTGCGCTTTGCAATCAAGGCAAAGGCGCGTCCATGGCACCGCAGTCAGGCGGACCGCGGAGATCGGCTCCCCGCACACCTCGCAGGTTCCGTAGGCGCCCCGCGCGATTCGCGCCAGGGCATCATCAATTGCGCGCAGCAGCTTGCTGTCAGTCTGGTGCAGGCGCACCTGGATGGCGGCCTCGCTTGCCGCGCTGGCCTGGTCGGCAGGATCTCCGTGCTGATGTCCGGCCGACGGCGCAATCTCGTCCCTGCCTCGCCACGCTGAGGACAATTCTTCCCGCTTGGCCAGCAACAGCGCTTTATACCGCTCCAATTCTTTTCGCTCCACTCCGTACCCTACCTTTTTATTGGCTTGGATCACCGGCCGGGGCCAGGGGCATAGAAGCCAACTTCACGCCCGACATGACTACAGCGTCCCCGGCGGCTGGTTCTCCGCCAATCAGTATAATCGAGATTGCCGGTTTGGCGAAACAAACAGCCTTCAGTGTGCTGACTCAGTTTGGTCCACAACCTTGTGGCACGGCCATCCCGTTCGCTTCGCTCAGGGCGGGCCTGGCCGGTGTCATGCCACCGCAGCACGCGCGAGGACGCCCAAAGCCCAACTTAATGAGGATTGCATAATAGAGTGACGGATTTCCGTAGCGCCGCCGGGACGGCGGCGCTACAAACGATCTTGCGCGTCGGTTGCCAGGTTGGCCGAATTGCCGGGCCGGTGTATACTTCCTCCTCCATTCTAATGCCAAGGTCAAGAACCCCATACCCTTTGACAATCCAAGCAAAGGACGTCCCCATGAAGAACCTATATGCTTCGGCCAGTCTTCTGCTGGTGTCCTTCCTGGGCGTTGTGTTGTTTTCTACACGGGCAGGGGCGCAACAGCCTGATCCCGCTCTGCTGGCAAAGATCGACGCTATCCGCGCGATCGACAACCATTCGCACACGCCGGCCCTCACGGCGCCCGGCGAAAAGGACGACGATTACGACGCGCTGCCGTGTGAGCCGCTTGAGCCCACCGAGCCCACGCTCACCGGCCTGCCTGATAATCCGGCGTTTCTCGAGGCGTCGAAGTCGCTTTTCGGCTACCCTTACAATGACCGCAGCCCGGCCCACATCAAGGAACTACTGGCCGCCAAGGCGCGCGTCCGCCGCGAGCAGGGCGACCACTATCCTGAATGGGTGCTTGACCATCTGGGGATCGAAACCGAGCTCTCAAACCGTATTGCCATGGGGCGCGGATTGGACCCTCCCCGCTTCCGCTGGGTGCCGTTTGACGACACTCTGCTGTTCCCCCTCGACAATCGCCGGCTGGCCAACGCCACGCCCGACCGCAAAATCTTCTTCAGCCGCGCGGGCGCTCTCCTGGCTGCATATTTGAAGGTGCTTGGCAAGTCCGTCCCGCCCGACACGCTTGATGAATACCTTTCGGAGGTAGTCACGCCCACGCTTGAGGGCCAGCGGAAAGCCGGCGCCGTGGCCGTGAAATTCGAAGCGGCCTATCTTCGCCCGCTCGATTTCGAGCCGGCGGCCAAGGAACTCGCGGCGCAGGTGTATTCCCGCTGGGTCCACGCCGGGGCGCCGCCCAGCGCCGATTACACCATCCTCCAGAACTACCTGTTCCGCTACGTTGCGGCTGAGGCCGGAAGGCTCCACATGCCCGTCCACATCCACACCGGCTTCGGCTGTGGCAGCTATTTCAAACTGGCCGGTTCGAATCCGCTGCTGCTCGAATCCGTGCTCGATGATCCTGCCCTGCGCAAGACCAATTTCGTGCTGCTGCACGGTGGCGCGGGGGCCTACAGCAAGTGGGTTGCAGACCTGTTGGTGAAGCCGAACGTCTATACCGACATGTCCGAGCAGACCTGGCTGTTGCCGACCCGACAGGTGAGCCGCGTAGTCCGCGACTGGCTCGAATGGCGCCCGGACAAAGTGATGTTTGGCACGGACCTCTCCCCAGGCACCCCGGAGATCGGCTGGGAAGAGATTGGCTGGCAGACCACGCATTCGGCGCGGCGGGCGCTGGCCATCGCGCTTACCGGCATGATGAATGACAACGAAATCACCCGTGCGCGCGCCGAGCAGATCGCCCGAATGGTGCTGCGCGGCAACGCCTTGAAGCTTTACGGCTGGGAGGATGAATAATACGGTCAGTTCTCAGCTTCCAGCTCTCAGCCCAAGGCCTACTGCCATTGGAAAAGATAGCCACGCCGGCCTTCACAGCGGCGCGGCGGTGGGACTTCGCCCAGGAAGGAACGGCACCTGGCCGCTTTCCTGCTATTGATCAGATGCCATATAATTGACAGCAAGAAAAAGTGGGAGTGCGACGCAGCCAGGAGCCGGCAGCTTAGCAGGCGGCATGGAGGTACTGATATGAAGCGAAGGCTGTCACTTGCGCTGGAAAGTCTTGGAAGTTCGCGCAAACGGCCCCAGTTCACATCCGGGGCGGGAATTCTTGCCCTCCTTGCCGTATCAGTTCTTATCATGTCCTGCGGGGGGTCAAGCTCAAGCTCATCTAATAACAATCCCGCGCCCCCTTCGGTCCCCTCGATTCAGAATATTAACAATTCCACCGACCCCTCCAGCCCTATTAACCTGCCGATTGAAATCAACGGCAGCGGTTTTCAAGGTTCACCCGGCAAAGTGGTCTTTACGCAAGCCTCCTCGGGAATTGCAGCCACCGTTACGCCAAACGCAGCCGGCTGGACCGACCACGGCGTTGTGGCCAACGTGCCAAAAGGCGACGGCACAAACTCCTTCACCGTGCCCGGCACCATTTCCGTCGCGGTTACGACCAGCGGAGGAACCAGCAACGCAATATCGCTGACCCTCGCGCAAACTCTCGCTTTTAACGTGAACAGCCTTGGCTGGACAACCACAACGCCCCTTCCGGTGGCACTCACCGGGCTTCGTGCGGTGGCGGTTCCCATCGACAGCCTCAAGGCCTTTGTTGTGGTGACTGGCGGCTTTGATGGCGCCGCAAACTCGAGCAACGTATACTGCAACACCATCAGTCCGACAGGCGCCGTAGGTCCTTCGTGGACCACCATTCCCACAAACATCCTTCCGCAAACCGTCGCGTACCATGCCATGGTGGAAGCTGATTCCACCAACTCTCCTGTTTCCACCGGATCGCACTTTATCTATGTCCTGGGAGGACAGGTTACCTCTGGCGGCACGCCCGGCGGAACAACCAATGTTTATATGGCCGGGGTCGATTCAAACAGCGGGGCGGTGGGAACCTGGACGCAACTTGCTTCGTCGCTGCCGGTGCCGCTGGTGGGCGCAGCCGCCGCACTTTCGAACGGGTATGTCTACGTCGTGGGAGGCCTGAATGCTGACAGCACGCCGTCGGCGAATGTCTATTCGGCCCCGGTTAAATCCGACGGAACGCTGGGTGCGTGGACACAGCAGTCCGCCAACCCTTATCCCCTGGCAATCTCCTTTGCCACGGAATTTGGATATGCCGGGAGACTCTACGTTCTGGGCGGCGACCCAACCGGATCGATCAGCCCGGGGGCGCAAGGCAGCCCGGGCATCAACAATGTGAATTTCGCCACCATCCTGAACGGGGTTGTCGGGACCTGGACCACCACTTCATCAACCATAGTGAAACGCAAGAAGCAGGCCACCTGGACGGCCTTCGGGCAAGTCATCGACGCTGAAGGCGTGTATGACGGAAACTCGGGGTCCCAGGAACTGGAAGCCAGCAGCATCAATGCCGACGGGACGCTCATGCAATGGACCGGCATCGCTGCCGGAGACTCACCTGGCGCAAACGTGTACAACGCCGCGGCTATCGTAAGCCCACTGCAATCGCCCGCGTCAACACCGCGTTTCCTTCTTTTGGGCGGGCAGGGTTTTGCGACAATTGGCATAGGCTCGCTCAGCAGCCAGGTCTTTTTCAACAACGCCCCTTGACCGCGGACGGGTGGTCAGCGCGTCCAGCAATTTTCCGGCTGTGGGTCTATTCCACCGCAAAGAAGTCCGCGGTCGGCTTTCGCCTCCCCCGCAGCGTGCAAACCTGCTGCTCTCATCTCGCTATTCGTTCCTGCCCGCTACCATCACGGGTGGCTGCGTTCCCTGCCCGCGATGGCTTCCCCGGTTAACTCTCCGGTAAACACCTGATTGCCGCTCCGGCAGACGCAATATATACTTTGGCGTTTCAGAGTGCCGCTTGGGGGAATCCAGTCCTCAAGTAAGGGGGGAAGATGACCACGGTTTCAAGAGCAAAACTCATTTGTCTTATTGCATGCCTGATGTGGGCCTTGCCGCTCGCTGCTGACAGAACGCCGCGCGCCGAGACCCGGACGGCCAGCAAGATCGGCACCACGAGTCCGATGGCCAGTTACAGGGCCACGCACCACTCCCAACCCAATGCGCCGGTGCGCGTGTTTCCATTGCGAAAGCCCAACTCGCGTCCCGGAGGCGGAGGTGGCGGAGGCGGGACAACCTGGACAGACTCTCTGCTCCAAACGAATCCTGTCAACAGCGACTCTCGCAGCGTCATTGAGGGCGGCATTGATGGCCTCACGTCGGTCGGCTACGTTCCTCCTGACACCAACATTTCGGTTGGAAATGGCCAGATTGTCGAGACCGTGAACGTCACCTACGCCGTCTACGACGAAACCGGGCACGTATTGCAGCCCGCCACGGCGATGCATGACATCTGGGCGGCGGCAGGCGGGACATCCTTGTGCTCTTCGGTTGATGGCGGCGACCCCATCGTGCTTTACGACAAGGTCGACCAGCGCTGGATCATCAGTCAGCTTGCCTACAACGGAAGCCTGTCGGACAATCATTTCTGCCTCGCCATTTCGACCTCGCCGGACGCGACCGGCAGCTACGATGCATACGACATCCCGTTCGGCAAGAACTTCCCCGATTATCCCAAGCTGGGCATCTGGGCCACTGGAAGCTGGACCGCTCCCGGCTCGACGTCCGGGGTATATTTCTCCGCCAACATCTTCAGCGGCGGCAACTCGTTTGCCGGCGCCCAGATGTGCGGCTTCCCGCTCAGCGACGTCGCCAACCCGCCAGCCTCGTTCGAGTGGGTGTGCAGCCCGGTCATGTCGAACCTTTCGAGCGTCCTGCCGGCGGACCTGGAGGGCAGCCCTGGGGTGACCGGAACGACCAGCCCCGCCCCCTCAGGCGCGGGTGAATACTTCCTGGACTTTACCGGCGCCAACGCCGTCCAATTGATCAAGTTCACACCGAACTTCGCAAGCCAAAGCGTCAGCATCACCGGGCCGACGAACATCGCCGTAGCCACGTTCCATGAGGCATGCGGCGGTGGCGCGTGCGTCCCGCAGTTCGGCTCCAGCGCCCGGCTCGATTCTCTGGGCGACCGGCTGATGTACCGCCTGTCCTATCGCAACTACAACGGCACTCAGTCGATGGCGGTCTCCCACTCCGTGCAGGACAGCTCTGCCAGCAGCCAGACGGGCGAGCGCTGGTATCAGTTGACGAGCACCGGGGGCAGTTGGACCGTAGCCAAGAATGGAACGTTTGGCCCCAACGATGGCCTTTACCGCTGGATGGGCAGCATCGCCCAGGATAAACAGGGCAATCTGGGCCTCGGCTATAGCGTTTCGAGCCCGTCCGTGTTTCCCTATCTCGCCGTCACGGGGAAGACGCCCTCCGAAAACGGGATGGAACTTGAAACCCAGTTCAATATTGGCAAGGGAGCGCAAAAGTCTGTCAACCGCTGGGGCGATTACTCCAGCATGAGTGTCGATCCCGCGGACGACTGCACCATGTGGTATGCCAACGAGTACCTCAAGAAGACCGGCTCCTACACCAACTGGGGAACGCAGATTGTAGGATTCAAGTTCAACGGCTGCAACTAGCGTGGTGCGTCCCAGGTAGATTTACGGTATTGGTGACACGGCCAGCCTGGCCCCGCCCAGGCGGGAGCGGGACGCCCGTAGCGCCTGACGGCATCGTGAGGAAACGTTAGACGCACCCCACGAGGTCCGCCCGGCTGACTGCTGCGGATGCGGATTCCACTTCAACCGGGGGCGGGTCTCGCCGTGCCCGCTATCTTTTGCTCCATCGCCAGTCCATCCACGACGGGTCTTGCCTGAACAAACTCCTCCAGTCATCCACCGCCGCAATAGTAGGGGAATGGGCGAGCGCCCCATCCACGCGGGCCGCTGCAACTGGACAAGGGGATTACAATGGCCGTGTGCGCAGCTCTTTAAGAAGAGGGATACTTCAGGGCGACGGCAACGGATTATACGCGTCAGGATGATTCAGGATGAAGACATATTTCCCCTGCCCGCCCGCCGCTGTATCCACTACGTTCTTCTGGATTGCCGTCCTGGCATTCGCGAGGCCTGCGCAAACTCCGGGGCGGGTCCTGCCCTATTTTGCGCCTCCGCCAATGGCTCGAGCTCAGGCGGTGCCAAAAGCCCTTCCGCCAGGTGCGGCGCAGACCTCGGACAATCGCACGATGTCCGGTCTGGAAAGGCAGATGTTGGCGCTGGTCAATCGCGACCGGCGCGACCCTGCGAACGCTGGCGAAACCCATGGCCGGGCGCAATCCCTCAGATGGAACGAGAAATTGGCTCAAGTGGCGCGGGAGCATTCCCGCGACATGCTTCGGCACCGGTACTTCAGCCATTTTGACCAACAGGGCCGGAGCCCCTTCGTTCGAATCAACGCCACTGGAATTCACTGGAGTGCTTTGGCGGAGAACATCGCCATCAACCAGACTGTCCGGGAAGCGGAAGAATCCTTCATGGACGAGCCGCGCTTCCAGAACAATCACCGGGGCAACATCCTCGACCCGAAATACACAGACGTGGGCATCGGCATCGTGCAAGCGTCGGACGGCGATCTTTACATTACGCAGGATTTCGCCGCCATCGCGCCCGAACGCGGCGCCGGCAGCAGGAAGTAGTGCCGCCCCAGGGTCTGCCGCGCCCCGATTTTCTGGCGGGCAGGCCGCGCATATGCTGAACCTTTTGCGGTGTATGCGGGCGGTTGGACTCAGTTGTCAGCCTTCCAGGAAACCAAAGCCCGCGCCCCTGGGGAAGGGTGGTCGCGCAACGCGACCGGCTGATACTCGCGGATAACCTGCTGGAACTAAAGGTCCATTGTAGATCCGGCGTCCGGGCGCTAGGCTCACTCTAGTGTTCAGGGTTCGGGGGGATGCGACGATGGAGATGATTGAGCCCGACCAAAATCAGACAGAGACTGCCCCGTTTGAGCAGATATGCCCACGGCACGGCGCCAGGATACGCCGGTATCACGGCTGCCCCAGATGCGTGATTGAGGAAGTCCGCCGCCACGAGAGCCGGATCGATCCCTCAGTAACCCGCGAGGACCCGATTCCAGCAGATTCGATTGAAAAGCAGGTGGCGGCCAGTGCCGGCCTCCAGTATTGAGACCCGCAGTTTTGTGGCGGCCCCGGCTAGCCCAGCGCCTGTTTCGCACGATCACGGATTCATCTGACCCCGGCATGCGATACCGCGCGGCCCTGGCCGCAGATCGGTTGGGCGCGTTTCGGGAAGGCCGGGGCACTTGTCCTGCACTACACGACCTGGTAGTGGGTCAATTTGAACTCATGCCGCCTTTGGCATTTGACCTGCTATGAGCCGAACCAATTCTTCGATCTTCCAAATGTGATCTGACAGCCCCGCTTCCATTGCGGGTGTAACCCTGAGAGTCTTATGGACACGGCAGAAATTATAGTGGACAGCATAAAGCGCAACCGCATGGCGAAGGTTCTCAACCTTCTTGCTGAAAGCGTTCGTCAGGCGGGTAAACCGTCTCATGGACATCCGCATCGTGAGGTTTTGCCTTTCGACATAGCTTGTCGAAATGTGGCGTCGGTCAGGTTTGCCACTAATCACAGCGGCTGTAGCTCCAAGACATACGGCAGGGCTATAACGCCTCTCGGATTCGACGGGCGCCCCGTAAATCTTCGTCAGCGTGGCATAGTCAATATCAGCCCCAAAAGCCCCTTCGATGGCATCAAGGTATGCCCGATGTCCGTCTGTGGTCAATTGCACCCGATGGGCAAGGCGTCCGGCCAGATCGTTCATAAACTCGTAAGCCGATGCGCCATCACGCGTTCCGACAAGGTAAGAAATGGTCAACTTGGTATCGGCGTCAATTCCAATCCACGTCCAGACGCTCCCATACCCAAATTGCCCCTGTTTCTCAGCCGGAACATTTTTGTCTTTGGCATAGCAAAACTGCCAAATTTCATCACATTGAACGCGACGGGCTTTCACGTTTCGCACTGCGCGGTCGTGAAATTCAGCGCACGCCGTTCCAAGGTCTTCCAAGAGACTAAGGATTGTTCCTTTAGCCACGCCAGTCATACGGCTCGTGGAACGAATGGAGTTCCCTTCAACGAGGGCGCTTACAACGGCAACTTGCTTGGAGAAAGGGAGTCTGTTCATGTCCAATATTATGCTTGAACGCTCAGGCATTGTCAAGGGAAATCTTTGTAAGGTTGGGGAAAATATTTCAGGTATGATTGGCACTCACAGACGATGGCACGGGAATATCATTATTCGGCGGCCGCGAGACAGATGGAGCACCAAGCCAATGACAGTGACAATTGCTGCTTTGTGTGACGCAGTTAGCCGGACCCAGACCGGTAATTTCATAATGTGTGCCGACACTCTCATCAGCTACTCAGATGCGAGCGGGACACCGGTTAGTGGCAATCCCGAGGGAACAAAGCTATACGATTTGCCCCACGGGTTCTATATGGCAATAGCTGGTGACATAAGTCAGAGCCATCAAGTAGTGAGCTATCTTCACCACCAGATGACTTCTTTTCAGGCGTCCGATCCTAACTTGGTTGACCTAATCAAACTTTCTCTGGACAGGACTGCCGAGTATGTTCGCATGTGGATGCGGCGCGAGGTCCTGGCTGATTATGGAGTTAGCCTAGATGAGTTCCTGGGAAAAAGAGACTTGCAAAAGCGAGATGACATAGCAGGGGAGATAAGAGATAGAGTGATCTCAACTCAGGTTACGGTTGCGGGGTTTACTCAAGCGGGAAAGCCAGTTCTGTTTTTTACAGATTGTGTGAATATTCAGGAACAAACCAATCCTGGATTCTTCTGCGGCGGAGCCGGGGCCAATGCGGCATTACATTGGCTGAATTTGAGAAAGCAAAACTGTTTCATGTCTACCCAGAGAACTTGGTATCACATCCGGGAGGCAAAACAGTTTTCAGAAGTGTGCCCTGTCGTTGGCGGTCTTAATCATACAATTCTTTTGCGGGCGGGCAAGCCTATGGTTAACGTTAGTGCAGTCAAACCCCTTCTGAATGCGTGGTTCCAAAATATGTACCCACGAACCACGGACTGTCTTGAAGAGGAGGCGACACGCCAATCGTTCATCTCAGAGTACGAGATAACAGACTAATACTTACGCTTTTCCCATCGTGCCTGAGCGGCTTTTTGTGCAATTTCCGACCGCCGTGCAGGGCTTAGAGCTTTTGCTCTGGCTGGCCCACCCCTTGGCCCCCCTAGTTTTCCAAGAGCTACAGCAGCCGGGTTCTTTTTAGGTTTACCAGTGGCTTCGATATGGTCAAAGACTTTCTTGGCAAGCAAAATAGGGTCGGTTGTTCTTGAACGCTTAGGCATACCACTATGATGACTCTTATTGAAAAGGGACACAAGAGAAAAACCTGCGGAATTCAAATTGACCCACTACCCACGACCTCCTTACTCGCTTCCTTTAGACCATCCGCAATCGCCAATCCCCATGTGCAGGACCACTTCGCTTCATCCACTTAACATTTACAAATTTGCCACAAATGCCTGACAAGCCATGTGTCGCCCAGGTGGTACGTTTGTCCTCAGGGGGAAGCCAGCGGCGTGCCCTTACGGTGCGCAGGCGTGCACGCTGGACCACTGAGGTCTCTCGAGTACTGCGGCGGCGTTCCTGGCGCTGGCTCGTGGCTTGGCCTCCATTTTGTGGCGCGGCCATCCTGGCCGTTTATTGTGGCCGCAGCACGGGCCAGGACGCCCGCGCCACAGAAGGTCATCCGGCATCGAACAAAGTGCAGCCGCGGGGCTTATTCGCCTGCAAACGCGGGCATGCCATCGAGAAAGGGAGTCTCTAATGCAAAAAGCGCGAACTGTGCGGCGCTCTGCCGCCGGTATTCTGTGGCCCATATTGCTCCTTGTCTCTGGAGTGCCGTCACTGCGCGGAAGGGGAATGCCCTCTCCGGCGGACGAGGCCGTGGATTACGGCGCCTCCTACCTGGTAGCAATCACAGGCACCACCGGCTTATTCGCATTTGCCGGCCACCGGCACGCTGTCCTCGCCAGCGATTGGTCCGCTGACCTCAAGGTAAACCCTGACGATCTGAGCCATGCAAGTGCGGTCATTACGCTGCCCACGGACAAACTGGTCGTCGACACTCCCGCGGCCCGGCAAAAAGCCGGATTGGGGAAGGGACCCAGCGAGTCCGAGATGCGCACAATCCAACAGCGGATGCTGAGCAGCGAGGTCCTCGACGCCGCGCGCTATCCGCAGATCAAGTTCACCGCAACGGCCATCAAAGCGCAAGGCAGCGGTCGGCTGCAGGTCACCGGAAACATGGAAATCCACGGGCACAGTCATCCCGTCACGGTCCAGGCGCAGTACCGCTCTGATGGACAGCAGGCCGCGTTTGACGGCGAATTCCAAATCCAGCAGACGGACTACGGGCTTAAGCCCGAAAGCGTTGCAGGGGGAACGGTGAAGGTGAAGGACGCCGTCACCCTGAAGTTTCACATTGTGGTGAGAGTTGCGCGCTAGGCGCCGGCTCGTTCAGAAGGAGCGTCATACGTTCCGATACAGATTCTGCTTGAAATTCCTCGAATGCCTCCTGCTTTTCGGCGTTCCGTGCTGGGCGTCTGGTCATGGATACACGCTGACCATCACGGCGCAAGGCGTTTCCAGCAGCGAGGGCGTTGTGGGAGTGCTGGTCTTCAACTCGCCGCGGGGCTGGCCAACAGATAATGGCCGCGCGTTCCGGGCTGTCGCGGTGCCGGCCCATCCGGGTTCAGTGGAGATTCAAATCTCTGATTTGCCGGCCGGCGAGTATGCCGCCGTTGTGCTGCACGATCTGAACGAGAACCGGAAGCTCGATCGTAACTGGTACGGCAAGCCTAAGGAACAGTGGGGCATGTCGCAGAACCCGCCGGTGCATTTTTCGGCGCCAGGCTTTGACAAGGCGCGTTTCACTCTCGACCGTGACGAGACCATCAGCGTTAAACTCCACTGATGCAAGTTTGCCTGCGGGCACAGACGCTCGCCGGTCCAGCAGGCCGTTGAAAAAGGCCACCCGTCATGCTGAGCCCGCGAAGCGGGAGAAGCACCCAAGTGATTCTGCACCACACGTCATCATTCCAAGGGCCGGTACTCTTCCGGCCCGAGGGATCTGCTTCTACGCCCGAGGGAACAGCAGATTCCTTTTCCCGCTCTGCGGGACCAGGATGACGTGGTAGAGGAGGCTGCGTTACACTGCTCGATCAGGTGGACAGAGTATGCGGCTGCGTTCGCGACTAGGATTGATTTTCCTCATCACCTACCTCGCCATTTTTCTCTTTGCCGAGATACTGGCCTTCCGCTCCCTCATTTTTGACACGGCAAACTCGGAGCTTTCAGGAGTTCCTGCGATATTCATCACGCTGCCCTGGAGCATCATCTTCGGGCGGTTCTGGGATTCAGTCGGCTTCGTCAATTGGTATAACCGTTTTGCCGGCTCGCCCGCGCTCTACGGCTTCTTTGCGTCGCTGACGGTCCTGCCGGGATTGATCATCAACGCCGCCATCCTCTATTACCTTGGCAGTATCATTGACCACCTGGCCGCGAAATCCCGACCGCCAGCAGCTTGAAGCTGCCGGCGCCGCTGGCAATTGCGCGCCCTCGTTTGAAGTTTAACTCCTGTGATTCGTACGACTTCAATGCCAGATGCCAACAGCAGCGCCCTCAACTCCCCTGTGGAATGGCACTAAAGTTCTAGTACTTAAGTTCTTTGACGAAGTAGTTTATAAGTACCAAAGTGTAACCAGCACCCGGGAAAAGCGATAGATGAGCGTCCCGATGCCGAGGGGTGAAAGGAGAATGCTGCTGGAATTATTTGATTGATTGACGGAGCCTCCCGGAAGTGACCAGCAGTGCGCGGGACCGGCCCCGCCAGCGGCATGCCGCAAAATGAGAGGAACCATCAGTTTTGAGCAGGAACTTCGCGCCAGTCGTTTGGCCAGCGGGCAAAAAAAAGGGACGCGGCCTGACCCTGCACCTGATCCGAGGCAAAACGAGCGGCCCTGGCAACACGACATCGAGCAAGTGCAACAGACGTTGAGGGAAGTACTGCGGGCCGTCGCCAGCTTTTCGGGCGTTGAGATTCCAGGCTTGCCTGCGGGCGTTCAGGACGATTCCGCGTCCGCGCCCAGGCTGCACATGAACACTCTGAAGGACCGGCTCCGCAATGACCTCGAAGGGTTTTCCCTCAAGACGACGGCGGAACTGGCGAAGAAGGCTCGAGAGCAAACTCGCGCCGCCCTGGAAGCCATCCAGAATGAGGTAGGCGGCCACATCGAGCAGGCTGCCGCCGAATTGCGGGAAGAATTGCAGCTTCCTGCTCAGGTTGACAAACTGCTGCAGCCCTGCGTTGAGCAATCGGAAGCCAGGCTGGAAAAGTCCTTCTCCCAAAAGTTTGAACAGCTAACTGCCAACCAGCAACAGTCGATACAGGACACGCTCCAGAGCGTGCTGGGATCCATCCAGGCGCAGATGCAGGCGCTGGAACAATCGGTGCAACAGGTCCGTGAGCTGAAGTCGAATTCGGGTGCGCAGTTGTCAGGCGAGCAGCAGAAGGCCGCGCTGGACAGTGCGATGAAACAATACGAAAGCAGGTTCAGCAATGAGATCGACAAGGTTGAACACCTGCTTACCGAACAGGAACGATCGGTCCAGGACAGGCTTCACAGCGCGCTGGGTTCCGTCCAGGCGCAGATACGCACGCTGGAACAATCGGTGCAACAGTCCTGTGAGCTGAAGTCCGAGTCGGTTGCCCGGTCTTCGGCAGAGCTGAACTCGAAGATTGACCAACAGCTCGCCGGGCAGCAACGAGAGATCCAGGAAAAGATTCAGACTGCTCTGGGCTCCGTCCAGGCACAGATGAGCGCGCTGGTTGCCGCTGAGTTCCAATTGCAGACCCCGGCGCAGATTGAAAAGTTGCTGGGCCCCTGCGTCGGACAAGCAGCGGCCAGGCTGGAAAGCTCATTCGTCCCGAAGGTCGAACTGCTGCTCAACGAGCAGGAGCAATCGCTTCAAGAAAGGCTTCAGAAGATTCAGACCTCCGTCCAGGCCCAGATGAGCATGCTGGACCAGAAGGCGCAACAAATCCATCAGGTGAAGGCCGATCTGCTCGCGAAGCTGTCGGCGGAACAACCGAATGCAAGGCTGGAGGGCCTGCTCGCCGAACATGACCGGTTGGTCCAGGACAGGCTCCAGACTGCGCTCAGCTCTGTCCAGGCCCAGATGAGCACGCTGGACCAGAAGGTGCAGCAAGCCCGCGAGGCGAACGCTGATTCGGGTGTGTCGATGTCAGCGGAGCAGCAGAACGCAGCGCTGGAAGCTGCGACGAAAAAGTATGAAGGCCGTCTCGGCAACGAACTCGAGAAAGTTGTGCGCCTGCTTGCCGAACATGAGCGGTTGATCCAGGGCAGGCTTCAGACTGCGCTCAGTTCCGTCCAGACCCAGATGAGCGCGCTGGAGCACGAGATGGAACAAATCCGCGAAATGAAGGCCGACCCCGCTGCGCAGAGCTCACCGGAGCGGCCGGCGGCGGATACTGCGATGAAACAAGCTGAAATCAGCCTGAACAATGGAATCAAGGACTTTCTCGATCGGTCGTTCTCACGCATCGAGGGTTCGTTCAACAGTCTGATGGAAACTCCCAGGTTCAAGGCAGTGCAGAGCACCCACGCAAAGCTTGAATCGCTGCGCAAAGCGATACCCAACGGCACCACGGACATGCTGGTCCGCGTGCAGCAGGCGCTCGACAATCTCGATCGGCTCGGTTCGAAAGATCCGCTTCCCTCCAGCTAAACCGGTAGCCGCGGTCCGGTCTACCGAACTCCCAGCGCCTGCCGCCCTGTAGCGCCGGGCTTCAGCCTGGCATTCTTGCTTTTACAACCTGCCGCCCTGAAGGGCGGCGCTACAAAGTCAAGGCCGGCGGCGGGGACCCGGCCGCCCTGCGATCAGCCGTCCTTCCAATCACTCAATCGCCAATCGCTCACTCAACCCATTGATGCGCCCGTCACGCGCCGCTGTCCCTCCGGCGCCTTTTCCCCCTTGGCGACGGTTATGCGATTTTCTTGCGCGCCCCCGATGACGCGGACGGAGCTACGTCCCCCTAAACGCGAAATCACGCGCTCTCCTCACCCACACTGACAGGTTGCGCGAAAGTTTCCGCTTCCGAACCGGACGTCAAAGCGTGAAGCACGGGCGTGGTCGCTACCGTCGTAACGATCGCCATAATCACCAGCATGGCAAACAGGGCCGGCGAAAGCACGCCTAAATCCATGCCAACGTTGAGGACAATCAATTCCATCAGGCCGCGAGTGTTCATCAGGATTCCCAGCGATCCTGACTCCCGCCATGTCAGCCCTGTCAGCCTGGCCGCCAGCGTTCCTCCTCCAAATTTCCCGATCGAGGCCACCGCAATGATCACCAGGCAGATGAACCAGTCCCTCAGCCCGTGCACCAGCCCAATCTGCGTGCGCATTCCTGTAAAGGCGAAAAAAACGGGCAGGAAAAGCACAACCACGAGGTCCTCGAATTTTTCCCGGATGTCGCGCGCCAGTTGCGACCCGTGAGGAATGAGGGCGCCAACCAGGAAAGCTCCGAACAGGGCGTGAATGCCGATTCGTTCGGTGGTCAGAGCAGCGACAAGCAGCGCGATGCAAACGATCACAATCGAATTCTGGCTCGGCCTTCGCAGGCTGGCATGCCGCCGCGCGAACCAGACGGCGGCAGGCCGGACAAAGAGGATGACAGCCAGGATAAAACACGCAGTCAGACCCAGGGTGATCAACGCGTGGCCGGGCCGCGCCGCGGTTACGCTGACTACCAGGGCGAAGAGGCACCATCCCGTCACGTCGTCCACGGCCGCGCAGCCGAGGGCCACGGCCCCAAGCTGGCTGGTGTGCATTTTGCGGTCGGTCAGAATGCGCGCCAGCACCGGGAAGGCCGTGATGGACATGGCCACGCCCATAAACATTGAAAAGGCGACAAACGGCACATCGCTTGTGGAAAAAATCGGATAGAGCTTGAGCGCCAGAGCGCTGCCCAGAAGGAAAGGAAGCACAATGCTGGCGTGAGATATGGCTACGGAGGCGTGGGTGCGGGCCCGCAATAAGCTTGTGTTCAGCTCGACCCCGACCAGAAACATATAGAGGATCACGCCTAAGTTGGCGATCACGGAAAGGTAAGGCGCCACGGAAGGCGGAAGCAGCGAGGCAAAAACACCCGGCGCCAGGCGGCCCAGCAATGAGGGGCCCAGCATGATTCCGGCGATCATTTCGCCGATCACAGGTGGCTGGTTAAACCGCTGGAACAAAAGGCCAAGCGCCCGTGCGCACACAACAATCACCACCAGCGCCAGCAGGACGTGCCCCATCAGGCCCGGGGCCTTCCACCCCAGGCCAGTCCCGAACCTGGCACGCCCCTGCGCGGAAGGCACGACGATGGCGCTTCCGGAATCCCGGATCAGCAGAAAGAGCCCTACGGCGACTGCCACCATCGCCGAATAGAACAAGACGAGCTTGAGTCGGGCCATTCGCTCTCCTTACCCCTCCAGCCCTTGGTCGGATTTGGGTACTGTAGCATGTCCTGGCGCGCGGACGCATCCGGTTTAGACCCGCCATGCCCGGGGTTGGGCTGGATGACGGCCCATTTCCTACGGCTTGCGCCATGGGCTAAGTCTTTCCTCCCCTCTTCGAGGCTTTATTAGCCGTCAGCCTTCAGCAGACAGCGGTCAGCCTTCATAACCGATAACCCGGGACCCTGGATCGGGAGCGTGTAATTCGTAATTCCTGCCCGTTACTTCTGGCTCCTTGCTTCTCGATGCCCTTTTCTTCGCGTCCGATCTGATTTATGCTAGGGTTTCTCACCAGAATTACACAAGAGCAGGTCAGGCAGCCAGGGAACCGAAAGGAATCGAGAGGATTAATACCGGGGGGAGCATCGGTGGATGAGGACCCGCGGCCTGCCAAGAAAAGCGATCGACAGGGCGGCTGGGTTCGAAAGGAGCTAACGATGAAGAACAAGAAAGACAACGCCGATCAGGATTCAATCCGCACTCTTCATGACGACCAGATCGTCACCGAGCGGAAGCTTCCGCGCAGGTCATTTCTCGCCACGGCAGGCACTCTCATGGCCGGGGCAACGGCCATCGTTACCGGCGCCCGCGCCGCAACCCTCGTCGCCTTCCCTCAAGGTCAGGGTGATCCTGGCCAGCAGAAGCCCGGCGACCCTGATAGCCAGAAGCCGAGCGATCCCGATAGCAAGAAGCCAAGCGATCCTGATAGCAAGAAGCCAAGTGATCCCGATAGTCAGAAGCCTGCGGACCCCGATCAGCAAAAACCGGCCGATCCTGATAGCCAAAAGCCGGCCGATCCGGATCAGCAGAAGCCTGCCGATCCCGATCAGAAACCACCGAACGCAAAGAAACTTAGGGGTTAGGCCTCCGCTGATCAGGACCTGAAAACGCGACGCTACAGTTGTCTCTTGCAACGTCTAAAAGCTTCCTGCGTCGCACACAGAGCTTCGTATGTCCAACCAATCCTCGATGGAGTCAATCCCTGCTGATGGCGCCGTGGAAACTGAAAAAGGTTCTGCATGGAATCCAGGTGAGGGGCCTTCACTTCGCTGGCTGATCAGTCCTATCGAGAAGCAAAGTT
Source organism: Terriglobia bacterium (assembly GCA_035712365.1). Classification (NCBI taxonomy): domain Bacteria; kingdom Pseudomonadati; phylum Acidobacteriota; class Terriglobia; species Terriglobia bacterium. The sequence goes on along the minus strand of DASTAW010000007.1, from coordinate 34,826 downwards.
TCTTCAAGGAGTACTGGGAAATCAGGCCGCTGGTTATCCACCGCGGGCAGCCGGATTACTTCTCTTCCCTCATATCTCTTGATGAAGTGGACCGCGCCCTCACCACGCTCGACCGCCGCTATCCCAACACCATTCTGAAGAACGCTGCCCGCGATATAGCCCGCCGTGATTACACTGTGGACGGCGAAGTGCTTGATGTCGCGAAAGTCTATCAGCATTTCGCCGACGGCTCGACCATCACTCTGGCCTTTCTCGACAACGTTGTTCCATCGCTTACCCGGTTTTGCAGGGCGCTCGAATGCGAGCTCAGTTTCCCCTTGCAAACCAACATTTATCTCACGCCGCCCGGCGCGCAGGGAGCCCGGCCTCACTACGACACTCACGACGTGTTTGTTCTTCAGGTCGCGGGTTCCAAACAGTGGACCGTTTATGGCACGCCTTACCAACTGCCGTTGGCCAGTCAGGATTTCGATCCGGAAGTTCATAAGAAAGGCGCTGTCACGCTCGAGTTCGATCTGCGCGCCGGCGACATCATTTACGTCCCTCGCGGAGTGGTTCACGAAGCCCGCTCAACCGATGAAGTATCCCTTCACATCACAGCCGGGATTCTCAGATACACCTGGGCAGACTTGCTGCTGGAATATGTGGCCGGCGCCTGCCTGAATGATCCCGCTTTTCGCAGGTCGCTTCCGCCGGGGTTTGCCCGCCCGGGTTTTGACAAGGCTCAGGCCAAACAGGCTTTGCACGCGCTTCTGGGCCAGGTGCCGCTCAAGGCCGACTTTGACGCGGCGCTCAACCGCTTTCTGGATGCGCTTGTCCGTTCGTGTCCGCCTCTGCTGGAAGGACAAATGGCCCAGATTGCGGCGCTCGACGCTTTGACGGCTGATAGCCTGGCGGGCGCCCGGCCGGGCGTGGTTTATTACTTGCAGGAGACCGATGACTCTGTTGTCATCCACCTCTGCGGACGCAAGATCACTTTCCCGTCCTTTGCCGCCGATGCTCTCCGTTATGCTCTGCGCCATCCGGAATTTTTGGTTCGCGATCTGCCGGGCGGCCTGGATGACGCCGGCAAATTGACTTTGGTCCGCCGCCTCATCCGCGAAGGCCTGCTCATGGCCTTGCACCGTTAGCCCTTTCGCCTGCGCCTGTTCGTGTAGCGCCGGGCTTCAGCCCGGCATTTTTGCTTTTGCAACGTGCCTTTTGCCTTTAGAACGTGCCGCCCTGAAGGGCGGCGCTACAAAGGCGGCCAGCCGCGGCGGCGACGTCGCCACCCCACGACCGCCGCTGCGCCGGGTCACGGACGGTAATCGAGAGGGCCGCAGATCCCGCAGAGCGGGACGGTCTGAGTTACCAGACAGATTTCAGCGAACAGAGTCGCGCCAGGCCATAGCTTTCTCCATGATTGCCGGCGATTTGTCGGTTGGCACGATCGGCCGGATAGAGAAATTAAAAAACATTGCCCAGGGCGCAGTCGCCTCCAGAATCGCCTCCGCGGAATTCGCCTCCGCTATGGCGATGCCGCCGTTCGAATCCGCGTAATCGTAAAAGCCCTTGAAATCCAATCCGGCAGGCGGCTGCCAATTCTTGAACAGTTTGAGCGACCTCTTTTCGGTTTCCTCAGTGGCGCTGGCTCGATTCTCCCACGCTATGGCGAAGAGCATCTTGACCTCCTCCAATCAGAAAGTATTCAGAATCTCCACCCGCAGCTTTAACCAAGCCGATAACGTACCACCTGACCACTAGGAATACAACCGGCGGTTGCCTCGGAGCGCAAAGGGCGGGCGAGGGGTGTTTTCAGGGGGACGCAGCTTCAGCTACGTCATCACCACCACCCCACAGCAGCCCGGCTTCAGCCGCTGATGACCTTGTACGACCGTTGGTCCTCTGCCGCAGCCCAGCCGCTACACCAGAGCATAACCCGGAATTGTAATTGCTGTCGCCGCTTGCCAGTGGCCACAGCGGTTTTCATCCTTCATCCTTCACACTTCATCCTTCATCGAACTTCCAGCACGCAACGTCTCGAGTAACCTGGGACCGGCCTGTCTCGTCTGAACTACCATCCACGGCCGTTTGGACCAACGGCTGGACAAACCACATTAAGGAGAAAACCATGAAGCAGAGCAATCAACTGTTTGTGCTGGGGCTGGCGCTGGGATTGGCATTGTTTACCGGCAGCGTGGCAATGGCCCAGGGCGGTTCGGCAAGCGTGGCGGGCGCCTGGACCCTTACCATGACCGGGCAGCGCGGCACTTCCGAGCAGACGCTCAAGCTGGAGCAGAACGGCAACACGGTGACAGGCACCATCACGGGCCGCAGGGGAGACAGTCCCGTCAAGGGTTCCGTGACGGGCAACGAGCTCACCTTCAGCGTGACTCGCGAGACGCCGCGGGGCACCTTCACCATGAACTACAAGGCCACGGTCGACGGCGATTCGATGAAGGGCACCGCCGGCAATGACCGCTTCAGCCTCGACTTTACAGGCAAGCGCACCGCCAGTTCTCAGTAAGCGAAGCGGGTGGACGCTCTATCGGCTGCAAATAAGAACCTCTCTTTTGAGTGGCAGCGCGATCCCGCGGTTGCGGTCTGCGGGTGCAACTGCTGCTGCGGGTTTATCCCGCCGTCTGCCGCCGTAGCGCCGGGCTTCAGCCCGGCACGCGCCCTTCCCCGCTCGTCGGTGCTTCTTCATCCTTCATCCCTCACACTTCGTACTTCGTGCCCCGCCTTCCGGCGCTTCTTTCTCTGCCATCTGAAATTTTGAATTTCTAATCCCCTGGCGTGTGCGCCTCACGCCTCCCACTTGCCCCATACCACCTGCCACCTACCACAGTCTGCCGTCCGCCGCTTCTTTATCTGCCATCTGAAATTTTGAATTTCAAATCCCCTGGCGTGTGCGCCCCACGCCTTCCACTTGCCCCATACCACCTGCCACCTACTACGGTCTGCCGTCCGCCGCTTCTTTCGCTGCCATCTGAAATCTTGAATCCGCTGCGGTGTGAACCCGGCTCGTCACTCATCACTTGTCACTCATCACTGCTTTGCTAACAGGGAGAGGGTGGGCGCGCAGCGACCGGGTGAGGGGCCGTCCTCGCGGGCCCGCAAAATCCCGCGCGCAGAAAGTCCACGGCACAAAACCGCTGCCGTGGCTGTAAGCTAGCGGGACCCAGGCATTGACACTGCTGCAGGCCCGGCTATATATTACTGCTCGAAAGAAGCTCCCTAGGCGGCCTGAGTGAAACATGAGCTCCACAACAAAGCGCACAAGAAGCGAACCCTGCGCATCAACTGTACCGATGACCCCGTGCTGACTATCACGCGCAGTAATCGGTGGCGTAATAGGATGGTTTACATTCTGACGACCCCTAGGTTATACAAGCACAAAAGCGGTCGTCGGTCGCGAATAATCTACATCGGAACAACGAAGAAGGGAGCCGCGAGGCCTGCGGCGTCAGCAGTCAACAAGGCTAGCCAGGCGTTCGGTAAATTACACGGGGTCAAAACCATCGACGTGTATATAGCCACATGCGCCGGCGTTCCCGCCGTTAAGACCTGGAAGGAGCTAGAATCGGCTCTGGTCCACACATTCTGGAGCCGGTACTTCCAACTACCTCGGTATAACAAGGTAAAGCCCAAGTTAAGGAACGAATTGTTCAGACAACGCGCGCTGGAAAATCTCATAGAGCGGTTCGAGGCTTAGCTGGTAGCGGGCTCGTAAAATCCCGCGCAAAAAGCCCTCGGCACCTAACCCGGTGCCGTGGCAATGTGGCTGGCCCACCCCGTTGCTCATCATGCTCCCTTGATATTCCATGAGGGTTGAATCATCTCAATCAGTCCCGCTTCAAGCCCGGCTGCCGTGTTGATGGGTAGACCCTGCCACTCAAGGGGATTGGGCGTGGCCGCAAGCGCTCTGACGTGCTTCCCCTCGGCTAACGTGCGCCCAATCAGGCTGTTGATTCGTGCGCTCGTCCTCTGTCGCTTGTGGCCCCGGCGATACTGGTCAAATCGCGTCCTGAGTCCGTTGAGGGTAAGCCCCACGTAAACGACAACATCATCTACAACAAAAGCGTACACGCCGGGCGAGGTTGGAGCCTGGCCGGCGAACCTTATTGCGCTTTCTCCATCTCGAGTCCACTCACCAAGCAGCTTGAATCCCGCCTTAGTTAACGCTTGCCAGGAAACGTCCTTGCGAGATGGCGGGGCGGCCTCGACAGCTACCGACTCTCTTTCAACCTCCACTTGTCTGCGCAGACCACCAGTGATCCCGGACCGAAGGAGGACATTCCGCACGTGCTGATAGCGAATACCAAGAACCCTGCTGATTTCTGTGCGGGTATAGCCTGCCTGTGCCAGTGCGCGGATCTTGTCCGCTGTAGTTGTTTGCGCTGAGATGATCTCATCCGCAGAGGGTCGAGCATCCATTCGGCCTCCTGTCCGTGCCTGTCCCCGCTGAACGATGCTGGCATTGTGGTTGGTCGCCAGGCATCGTTTCTATGCCGTGTGGGTTCGTAAGATTCCCCCGCAAAAAGTCCACGGCACAAACCGTGTGCCGTGGCTGCCCGCTTCCAGCGGGACATAGCTTCAGCTATGTCATCACCACCACCCTGCAGCCGCCCGGCTTCAGCCGCTCAAGGCATAGTGCGACCAGCATCATACTTTTGCCGTGGGTTCGCAAAATTACGCGAATCCACGGCAGAGAAGCGGCGCGGAGGCGGCGAACATTCAGTTGCAGTGCTTCGGCGCGCCCTTCATGAGCCTCTCAACAATTCTCTTTGCCACTTTCTCAGGCCCGTGCTTGGCCATGTTCCCCCACCAGAGGCTCCGGTCACCAGCAGAACCGGCCCAAACCACCTTGCCGGAACGGTCAGTTATCGTAACGTTCCCCGTCATCTTGTTTGCGGTTGAGGAATTGTACCAATGGCTCTTAAACGTTTGGGAATCCCCACTCATGATTAGGTCGGCTTTCTGCTCAACAGTAGTCACCGTGAGCGGGAATCCGTTATTCACGAGTTGCGCACGGATGTATCCGTCCAACCCTTGCTGCATGGGTGCAATGTAGAGCGTTTGACCGCAGCTAATCGGCGAGGGCTGGGCGAGAGCCGACGCAGGTGCCGTCCAGAATATGGCAGCGAGTAATAGGTATTTCATTTCACCTCCCTGAAGCTAGTCGTAGGTGCACCGGACTTGTGTCGTGGCTACCAACATGCTTTTTCATATCTTGCTTGAGTGGCGCTTAGGTCGAACGTCTTGCAACCGGTGCGGCATGCGAACACCGCAAGGTCTTGATTCCACACGTATATCATTTAAGTAATTGGAAGTCAAGAACATAAACTAAGCATGACAAGTCACTGAATAAGAAACAAGGGGCCGCATGGGTAGCGTGGTCCTCCGGGCGGGTCGCGCATACGTCGCTCTCTTTGCGATGTATGCGGTGCCATTGGTAGCCACGGCACCGGGCCTGTGCCGTGAGCTATTGCCCCACAAAGAACCCACAGTCAGAACTGCACTGACTGTGGCTACCGGCTCATGTTATTACGGTTGGACTGCCCGGTCGATAGTACCGCCGAATTCTTAGGCGGCGAACGGCCCGTTGGATTCCCCATTCAATTTCACTTGGGCCTGGATGCCTGCGGTTTCGCATTTATCCGGGCGGCTGATGCCGCGTGCGAGCTGGCGGCTTCGAAAAGCGCTCCGGCGAGGAGAGCGGCTGCGCCGACCGCGAAAATCAATCCGTAGGAACGCGTTTCTGCAAACAAAAAGGACAATCCCCATGCGTCTGCCGCATACACGATGGAAAAGCCGGCGGTCATCCAGCCCCATGCCTGTTTTTGTCCGGAAATAGGAACAAGTTCGGATACCCTTCCGGCCGTAAGCGTGACCACTGCCATAGACATTGATCCGACCAGAACGGAAGATAGCGTTAGAGACCATGCGGAGTGCGAAAAAACGGGCAAACCCACGCCAACGGCTTCGATTACTATCGCGCAGCGCAAGCTGAAGGCGAAGCCCGCGCCATCCGCGACCAGGCCAGCAAAGATCGGTCCTGCAGCAGCGGCAAATCCCATAATCACCCAGTAATGCCCGCCAGACGCCAACCCTCGGCGCAGCCCGCGGGCGATAAAATCCACCCAGAAGACGGAATGCGGAGCGAACCCAGCGGCGGCGCTGCAATAAGCAGCCAGTAATAGGGCCATCGGCGCCGAAAGCCTGATCGAGTGGTTTTCGGCCGGATGCGTTGACACAGGCGTTCGGAGACGTGGCCAATATCGCCATGTGGCAGCGGTCAGAACAAAGCTGGCTAGGCCGATGCCCAACCATGCCTCCGCGAGGCTGCGGTTCGCCAGCACGGGAACGAGCGTTCCCGAGGCTGCTATTCCTGCTCCGATGCCGGTAAAAATGACGCCGCTGGCGCGCCCCCGGAACTCTGCCGGCGTGCGGGCGATAATCAACGGAACGGCGGTGACCATCAGGAAACCTCCCGCAACGCCCGCAAGGAACCGCCATAGAAAAAACCAATCGAACCCGATCGGCCTCACGCACGCGACAAAGCTCGCGGAAGCAACGATCATGCTCGTTCGAATTGTGATGCTTGGCCCCGGCTTCCATCGCCGATGGCCGGCAAAAAACGCGCCCACTACGTAGCCTGCCAACGCTGTCGCCGCGAGGTAATCCGCTTTCGGCGCCGAGAACCAGTGTTGCCGTACTAAGGCTGGGATGAGTGGAGGATAGGCAAAACGGCCGATCCCGATTCCTACGAGGAGCGCGACAAAGCCGGCGAGCGTGCCCCGCCATGGATTGGATGGATTGTTTTGGAGCTCGGTCATCCGTGATTTTGCCGCTTTCGAGCCATCGATCGTACTTGTCGTCAATCTGCCTCCCTCTCTTACTTTCAAGAGCTACTAAGCATATTCTGCTACTTCAAGTCGACTTGAGGTCAAGGGGTATGCAGACGTGGACATAACTGAAGTGTCGCGGCGGTCGGGTGTTCCTGCGTCAACGTTACGGGTCTATGAGGAGAAGGGGTTAATCTCCTTGGTCGGCAGGAGGCGCTTACACCGAATATTCGCTCCCGGCGTGCCGGAGCGTCTGGCGCGTCAGGCGTCTCCGACAATTTCGCGCAGGTAGGCGACGTAGTCCTCGAAGGCGCGGCGGCCCGACCGGGTGAGGCGAACGCGCGTGCGGGGCTTCTTTCTCACGAATGTTTTTTCGACTTCGACGTAGCCGGATTCTTCAAGTGTGCTGATGTGCGCACCGAGGTTGCCGTCCGTGGCGCCGACGATGGCCTTGAGGCGCGTAAATTCCAACTGCGCGCGGGAAGGCAGCGCTTTGAGCGCGGCCATGATTTTGAGCCGCGTCGGCTGGTGAATAGCGGGGTCGGGTTGTTCCACAGCTCAGACCCTCCTCAGCCACAGGCCACCCGTAATCAATGCCCCGCCGCCTGCGGCTGCCATCCACAACAGGAAATAGTGGGCCAGCCACACATATCCCGCGACGCTCAGTGCACCAAGGGCGAAGCCGAGCAGAACAAACCTCGCGCCGCGCATCCAGAAGCCGGCCATCGTGTAGCATAGAGCGACGAATATGGGAATGATCGCGGCCACTTGCAAGCCCGAGCGCGGCGGCATGATGGCGAAAAGCGCCGCGAAAAACAGGAACACGGCCAGCATGGCGGCGCCAATGCGCCAGTCGCGGGTCCCGGAACCCCCGGCGGCTGTGCAGCGGGCGATCCAGAAATCTCCGGCGAGACCCGCGAGCACCAGGAGCGGCCACACGGCGCCGGCCTGCGGCCGAAAGTAGGTGGCGGAATAACCGGCCATCCAGATGAAGCCCCACAGGATGAGATGGGGCGAGGCCTTCTCGTAGCCGTAGGCAACGGCGCTGCGGCGGGAAGCTTGTTCGATTTCGTGGAGAGAGCGGGCGGCTTGTTCATTGGGCATGGGCATAACGACCTCTTTTTCGATTTGCAGAGTACTCTATCATGCAGAGGACTCTGAGTCAAGCCTTTTGAATGAATTTTGTTGCCGGGGCGCCGCGGCCGGCAAGCACATGCCGCCCCGGAGCGCCCGGCCCGGATCCGGCACATGCCGGCCTGAAGGTCATCGCAACAAAGGCACCCCAGCGCCTGTTGGCCGCGCACGTCGCCAACACCGCAAGCGGTGCAAACCCAGCGCGGCACCGACTTCACGAGCCTCCTATACGAGCCTACATCGAGTTGGACACCCCGAAAATGGGACGGATGGGATTTTCCAGATCCAAAAATGTAAAAATTACAACTTGTTTAGTATCTTATAGTTATATATATTTTTCGAGCGGAAATTGGCCCTCACACATAAAAATTGTTTGTTTGCGGTACACTGGGTAAAAATTGCGCGGCCTGTCAGAAAGTCACAAATCGCACGCACGCCGGCGAGCTGACGGCTGCCGTTTCGCCGGTGGGAATCAGCCGCCCGGTCTTCCTGTCGATGGCAAAAACGACTAAAGTATCCGACTCCTGATTGGCCACAAGAAGACAGGCGCCGGTCGGATCAATGGCAAAGTGGCGCGGAGTCCTGCCGCCGCTTGGCACGCGCTCGACCGGAGTGAGAGTTCCCTTCTTCGGGTCGGCTGCAAAAACGGCAATGCTGTCGTGACCGCGGTTCGATCCGTAGACGAATTTCCCGGACGGGCTCACGGCAACCTCGGCGCAATCACTCTGGCCCTTATAGCCTTTCGGAAGCGTTGAGATGGTCTGCAGTTTTCGCAGCCTGCCGCGCGCGGCATCATACGCGAACGTCGTGATGTTTGACTTCATCTCGCCGATGACGTAAACGAATCGGCCGTTGCGCGCAAACGCAATGTGTCGCGGCCCCGAGCCTGGATTAACCATGGCATAGGCGGGATGGTGGGGCGCAAGCACGCCGGTGTTTTCATCGAAGCGATAGACAAAAACTTTATCGAGGCCGAGGTCTGCGGCAACCGCGAAACGATTGTCGGGGGACACGTTGATGGAATGTGCGTGCGGCCCTTCCTGCCGCTGGGGATTAACGCCAGAACCGGCGTGCTGCTCAAACGCGGTCACCTTGCCGAGGCGGCCGTCCTGGCGGACTTCGATCACGGTGACGCTGCCGCTGCCGTAGTTGGCCACCATCGCGTACCTGCCGGTGTTATCCAACCTTACGTAGCACGGGATGGCGCCGCCTGAAGCGGCTTCATTGAGGAAGCGAAGCCTGCCGGTCCTGCTGTCGATGGCAAACGCTTTGACCGCGCCGCCCTTTTTGCCCTCGTGCCGCGCCACTTCTTTGGTCGCGTAAAGGAACCGGCCGTCCGTGCTCGCAGTTACGAATGTGGGATTCACTGCTTCCGTTGCGAGACCTATGAGTCTGAGCCGGCCGGCCGCAGGGTCAAATCGAAACCCATGGATGCCCTTCCCCCTCGCTGTGTTGTACGAGCCAACGTAGACGAGATACTCTCTCTCGGCATCGGACCGTCCGGCTGTTCTGAAAGCGTGTGAAGATGGCGATGACTTTGGTTTCATTGAATCCGTCCTGCAAAGCGAGGATCGAGTGTCAACGCTATATATAAGGGATGAGCCAGCCTCAGCGCAACCGGCAGCAAGAAAGCCCGGCGCCCCTGAGGCGGTGATCTTGAATCCCGTGCGCAGCTAAGTTGCCCCGGCTTTGAGAATGAGTTTTCGCCGTCGATAGATCGCCTCGCGGCCCAAAATTCTGCAGATATTCAGCGCGTCCGCAGCTTGACTTGGCTGGAAGCTGCGGGTTATCGTAGCTGTTTAGGCTTTAGGGCCGCGAACTTAACAGGGAGTGATAGCTTTGAAGAGGACTTACCAACCCAATCGGCGTCGGCGTGCCAAAACGCACGGATTTCGGATTCGCATGCGAACCCCAGGGGGGCGTCAGACGTTAAAGCGGCGCCGCCAAAAGGGTCGCCACCGTCTGACTCCGTGACTCCCGATTCGGCTGCTTTCCCCAAGCAATATCGGCTGCTCCGTCGATTGGAATTTCAACGGGTTTACGAGCAGGGGCAGCGCCGAAGTGCATCGCTATGCACCATCTTTTATCGACCGAACGGGTTGGCCCAGACGCGCCTGGGCATCACCGTGCCGAGGCGTCTGGGTACGGCCGTCTTGCGGAACCGCATCAAGCGGCGCGTGAGAGAAATTTTCCGGCTGAATCGAAAGGAACTGCCGGGCGGCTGGGACATTGTGCTGAACCCTCGTCCCGCGGCTGCCAAGGTCGCCTACTCGGCCCTGGAACGGGAACTGTTGCGCCTTTTCCCCGCCAGACCGCCCGAAGCATCTTCCGCGGAGGAGCCTACGGCCTGAGATACCTGCTTTTGGGATCCATTCGCTTCTACCAGATTTGTCTATCGCCCATTGTGCCCTCCTCTTGCCGCTTTTACCCATCCTGTTCGGCTTACGCGTTTGGCGCTGTGGCAAAGTGGGGTGCATGGGAAGGAACGCGACTGGCAGCCCGTCGGCTGTTGAGGTGCCGGCCTTGGGGTGGCCGCGGTTACGATCCGGTTCCCTGATTCCCAGCAGCACCGGGGCAAGAGAGTTAAACAGAAAGCCTTTCGTCCATGGACAACGAAAAAAGGGTAATGATAGCGTTCGCCCTGTCATTCGTCCTGCTGCTGCTATGGCGGGTCATGTTTGTCAAAACGCCGCCCCCAGCGCCGAAACCCTCCGGCGCCGCGCACACCACAGCCCAGCAGGCCGCAGGGGCGAACGGGACCCAACAAGCTGCTGGAAAGCCGGAAACGCCCAAAGTCCCTCCTGCTCCGCAGATACCCGTTTCAGAAGGCCAGCAGGCGCAGGATATCGTCGTCGAAAATGATCTTTACCGGATCACTTTTTCCACGCGGGGAGGCGTGGTGAAGAGTTGGATCCTGAAAAAATATACGGATGCCAACGGCAAACCTCTCGACGTGGTGGATGCCGCTGCCTGCAAGCAGCTCGGGTACCCGATGAGCCTGAGGACAGCGGATGAATCGCTCAATCAGAAGGTGAATCAGGCGCTTTATGTTGCCCAGCCGTCCGGCACCAAGCTGGAAGCGCCCGCCACGCTTGAACTGACGTACAGCGACGGCCACGTCCAGGTCCAGAAGAAGTTTACCTTCGGCTCGGATTACATGGTGCAGTCGAGCGTGGGCGTAGCACGGGACCAGAATTACGTTCCCGTTCGGGTGGCGTGGGTTGGAGGTTTCGGCGACCATTCGCTTTCCGAACAGGAGCAATTCGCACAAGGCAAGGTGGCCTACGAAACCAGTGGCAAGCTCGAAACCCCCGATCTCCGCAAGCTTGAGAGCCAACTGACAACATCCGGCCCGTTCGGCTTTGCAGGACTTGAAGACCGTTATTTTGTCGGCATCTTCTTTCCTGGATCGTCAGATCAGGTCTTCAGCGCGGGATACACGTCCTGGAACCCTGAAAACGGGAACAAAAAGGAAACTCCCAAAGCAGGTTACGCGGAATTGGGAAGCTCGACGGCGCAGCCGGTGACATTCAGGCTATTTGTCGCTCCCAAGGCGCTGGACGTTCTGGACACAACGCAGCCTTCGCTGACAGGTCTGGTGGATTTCGGCTGGTTCAGCGTGATCGCCAAACCGCTGTTCCTGGGCTTGCGCTATATCTATGACCACTGGGTACACAATTACGGCTGGGCAATCGTGATTCTGACCATTGTCCTGAACATGGCCCTGTTCCCGCTGAAGCTCAAGAGCATCCGCTCTGCACAGGAAATGCAGCGGATCGGGCCCCTCGTCAAGAGTATTCAGGACCGCTATAAGCAGTACAAGTTCAATGACCCTCGCAAGGCCCGAATGAACCAGGAGGTGATGAAGCTCTACCAGGAACACGGGATCAATCCGCTGGGCGGGTGCTTGCCGATGCTGCCGCAGTTACCTATTCTTTATGGCTTTTATGAGTCGCTGGAGACGCCCTTCGAGTTTCGCCACGCTCCATGGATCCTGTGGATAAAGGACTTGTCCCTGCCCGATCCTTCCCATATCATGGGTCTGCCGATTCCGATCCTGCCGGTGATCATGATGGTGAGCATGTTTTTCATGCAGAAGATGACCCCCATGGCCGTGACCGATCCGAACCAGAAACGCATGATGACCATCATGCCCCTGGTATTCGGTCTGATGTTCTTTCACCTGGCCAGTGGACTCGTGCTCTATTTCCTCGCAGCGAACGTAGTTGGCATTGGGCAGCAGCTTATCATCAACCGCTTCATCACCCCGAAGCAGCCGCCTTTGAGTCCGGCAAAGACAGTTGAGGCAAAGGCGTAGCGAGCAAAGACTATGACGACACAATTTTCATCAGAGCCATCGGCCGATAGTTACCTGGCCGCAATCGAATCCCTTGTGACGCAGATCATCCAGCACGGAGGCTTTGAACTTACGGCCAACGTGCGGAGATGTGACACCCCTAGACTCGATGCCAACGCTCCCTGCATCCTTGTGAATTTTGACGGTCCCGACTGCGATTTGCTGCTGGAGAAAAACGCGGCCCTGCTGGATGCCCTTGAATATGTCGTCCTGAAAGCAGTGCACGTGGATGATGAGCTGTACGGCAGGATCAGTTTTGATTGCGACGACTGGAGGCAGGTCCGGGCTGAGGAGCTCAAATTGACAGCTCTCATGGCGGCCCGCCAGGCCGTTGAAACCGGGATCCCGTTCCACCTGACCCCCATGAGTTCGCGCGAGCGGCGCATTGTTCACCTGGCTCTCAAGGACGAAGCCACGGTGAAGACAATGAGTGAAGGCGCGGGACCGTCCCGAAAGGTTGTTATCTACCCCTCGACATCTCCTTCCTGAAACCCCCACAGGTTTTGGCATGATGAAAGAAGACACCATCGTGGCCATTGCCACTCCACCGGGCCGCGGAGGCATCGGTGTGGTGCGCCTCTCGGGTGAGCAGGCCGTCGAAATCACCTCCCAACTGGTTCGACCGGCAAAACTGCCGACCGAAGCGCAACGCTCGACTTTGAGCAAATTCCTGGATCCCCACACCGGCAAGCTCCTGGACGAAGTCGTCGTGACGTTTTACCGTACGCCGCATTCCTATACGGGCGAGGACGTCGTAGAGATTTCCTGCCACGGCGCTCCGGTTATTTTGCGGTATCTGGTGGAATGCTGCCTGGAGCGCGGCGCGCGGGCGGCGGAGCCGGGTGAGTTTGCAATGCGCGCCTTCCTGAACGGCCGCATCGACCTCACCCAGGCTGAAGCCATTCGGGACCTGATAGAATCGCGAACGCTCTACCAGGCGCGAGTGGCGGCCACGCAGCTTGGGGGCTCCCTTTCAGCACGGCTGAAACCGCACAAACAAGCCCTTCTGGACCTGATCGCCAGGCTCGAAGCCGGAATTGACTTCGCCGATGACGACGTTGAGGTGATCGACTGGAAGGACTTGCTCAACGATCTCGACGGCGTTAAGACCGATGTTGAGAAAATGGTGCGCGGTTATGCGTTTGGCAGGATCGTCCGCGAGGGGCTGAGCCTTTCTATTGTAGGCCGCCCCAACGTTGGCAAATCCAGCCTCTTCAACCGCCTGCTGAACATGGACCGCGCCATCGTGACTGAAATTCCGGGCACAACAAGAGATCTGGTGACCGAAAGCGCCTCCATTGGCGGCATTCCTGTGCGCCTCGTCGATACGGCCGGCATTCGGGCAACGACGGACGAAGTGGAAAAGATCGGCGTCGAGCGCACGAACCAGGCGATGGCCGATTCTGACCTGCGGCTCGTGGTGGTGGACACCTCGCAGGACTGGACCGAGGAGGATGCGGAATTGCTCCGCAAGGCAAGCCGGATGGGGTCCATGCTGGTGGTTGCGAACAAATCCGATCTGCCCGCAAGCACCAGCATGAACGCCATCCGGCAGGCGATCCGGGCCGAAGATGACGAGTCGCCCGGGCCAGTGGAAACAGTTATCACCTCCGCGCTGACCGGACAGGGCATCGAGGAACTACGCAACAGGATACTGCAGGCGGCGGGGGCCGGGAGCCCGATCGGCTCGGAAGGCGAACTGGTCACCAACCTCAGACACCAGCAGCTACTTCGGGAATCGCTTCAGGCTCTCGAGCGGTGCCGCCAGGCGGCTTGTGAGCGGATGCACCACGAGATGCTCCTGCTCGACCTCTACGAAGCGCTGCGGCCTCTGGACACACTGACCGGAGCCACTGATGTTGAAGACATCCTGGGCATTATCTTTTCCCGGTTTTGCATCGGGAAATGACCGTAGCGAAATCGGCGGGAAAGCAGGCGGCCTTTGCATCAGCGGGAACTTCGTCGAAGGCGGGAGAACAGCGGAATCGATTTCAGATAGTGATCCATTTCCCGGATGCCGAGAAGCTTTGCGGCGAGCCCGGTCAGTGCCAGCCCCACCGGCGTGGCCACGATCAACACGATGAGAGCGCCCGACGAGTTTTGCCAGTTTGTTACGCCTTCGAGCCAACGGACAATCTCAAATGCGCCGATGGCGCCGACGGCTGAAGCAGCCGAGGTCTTCAGAAAAAACCCCGCCATCTCCAGGGTCGCCTTGTTGCCCGTAGACCTATAAAGCGAGACAAAAAGCACAACCGTGTAAGCCGATATGCCGATTGAGCTTGCCAGGGCAAGCCCCTTGAACTGTGTAGACCTCACCAGCAGCCAGTATACCGGCAGGTTCAGAAAGGTTACGGCAGTCCCATACAGCGCCGGCCGAAGTGTGTCGCGTCCGGCGTAAAATCCTCTTGCCAGGATACCTTGAGCTCCCCAGGCGAACATGCTGGTCGAGAACAGCGCCAGGGCCGCGGCCGTGGCATTCAGATCAGGGACGCGAAGGCGGGTGTGCGAAAAAACGAAGTAGACCAGCGGCCGGCTCATGGCAATCGTGAGCGCTGAGACTGGCACGATCATCAGCAGCAGGCCTTTCAGTGTCGTGTTGAGAGTGCGGTTGAGTTCGTCATATTTTTTTTCGGCGTAGAGCTGGGCCAGAAAAGGAAATGAAGCTACGCCCACGGCCTGCCCGATGACGCCGATCGGGACCCGCATCAGGATTTTGGCATAGCTCAACCAGGTGATTGACGCAGGAACCAGGTAAGACCCAAACCAGCGGATAATCCAGTCATCGGAGTAGACCACCGACAGCGCCAGCATGACGGGAACGGCGAGCTTGATGAACAGCCGAAAGCCCGGATGTCTCAGGTTGAGGTTGGGCCTGAACCGGGCTCCCACTCCACGCGCGCCATAAATCTGGAGCAGCAGGTTCCCAGCAAAGGCGCCGATCAAGACACCAACCGAAAAGCCGGTGATGCCCACGGAAGAGGCAAGCAGGAAACCGCACAGGATGATGCCCAGATTGTAGACGACAGGACCCAGAGAGGAGATCAGGAAACGTCCCTTGGCGTACTGCACGGCGGTCAGGATGCTGCCAAGATAAAAGAAGATTTGCGCCGGCATCATCAGCCGGGTCAGATACACAGCGTGCGTTGTTTCCGCCGGATTGAAGCCCGGCGCTATCACGTGGAGGAGCGCTGGAGCAAAAATCTCTCCCACCGCCACCAGGATGATCAGCAGAAGCACCATCGAGGTGATCACGGTCGAGAAGACATACCATCCTTCCTCTTCATTGTCCTCCGCCATGTATTTAACAAAAACGGGAATGAAAGTGATGCTGAGCGAGCCTCCGGCAACCAGGTAGTTGACAAAATCGGGGAGTGTAAAAGCCGTGTAGTAGGCGTCGGTAACCGCGCTCGAGCCGAACTGGTGGGCGACAGCCCACTCGCGCAGAAAACCAAGCAGGCGGCTGGCCAGAATGCTCGCCATGACGATGCCGGTCGAGGCCACGATCCGCTGAGTTACAGTGAGCGCCGGCAGGGGCGATGGTGTATCGCGATTTAATCCACTAGGACCAGCCATCGATGGTCAATGCCGAAAGCAAAGCTCCGAGAAATTTTCGTGGAAGATTCTTGACGGTGTTGCTCCGATCCTGCTACACAGCGGCCACCGGAAACCGACGGTGACAATGCCGGCACCGTGCCATCGGAGAGCGGCGGAGAGCTCGCTCATACCACCGGCGCTTCGTTCTTTGAAAGTCCAACCCGCCGCAACGCGGACAGTTGAGGACGGCCTTTTCAGTATTGCGGGACCGCGCCGGCGAGCTTCGCAGTCCTACCAGGGACCGCCCCTTTCGCGGCAGAACCGGCTCATCAGTATGTTCTTCAAGGAGCAGCAAGCGCCGCCTGCGGCACCGGGAACACAGGCGCAAACGATAACCGCACTTTCGGGCCGCCAGATACAAAAGGCCGCGGTTCGCGCGTTCTGTCTTTGTCGCCCCACATTTTCTACACGGCGTGGCCATGAGAATAAACCGTCAGGTTAGCAGATAGCGCACAAGGGTTCAATAGATTGACAACCGCCCTGAAATATGCAACGGCTCCAATCCCGCATTGAATGGGCTATCTAAGGAACGCCAGCACGCCCAATTACCGCACCCTTTCGTGCTTGTCGGCAAAGTCCAGAAACCTGTCCCAATCGTACGCGGTGACGTCATGGGGTCCGCACCTCAGGTGAAATCCGATCGTGGTCATCACGGGATGACCGATCCCTGGCATTTTGGCAGCGCCCAGTCCATCCGTCCCCAGGAGGCGATAAACTGGACCGGCAGCCCGGGCCGCCAGAAACATGCCCCGCGGGTCGGCCCATAAATCGCCGGCGGCTGTCGCTATGTAGACGGGCCGCGGGGCGATCAGGCCAATCAATTCGTGCTGGTCCACCGGAAGCGCGTTGACATCGTCGTTGAATTTCCTGTAATTCCGGCAGAACCACCATGGGAAGCTGGTATTGATGGCCTTGACGGTTTCGCCCATCCAGTGCCGGCTGAGCGCGGCTCCGCCTTCGCCTGAATCGTTGGAAATCACAAGCGCAAACCGCGTGTCCTGCGCTCCCGCCCAGAGGGCCGTCTTGCCCAGCCGTGAATGCCCGATGACGGCCACGCGATGGGGGTCCACGTCCTTGTCCGTCTCCAGATAATCCATGGCGCGGCTCAGTCCCCAGGCCCATGCTCCAATAGCTCCCCAGCCGTCAGCCGCCGGCGCTGACTGCCCTGGATGCAAATAGAGCGCCCGAACCCCGTGCCGGATGCCGCCGTCGAAATCCGGTTCGATATCGCCGTAATATGCCGTAGCCAGTCCGTAGCCACGGGAGAGAATCTTCTGCAATTGCCACTGGCAGGCACTAGCGCCTCGCGATTCCTCGGTCGCGTGATGGTCAATGACCCCCCAGCCTCTTCCCACCCAACCCGGATTGATGGTAATTCCAGGGTCCGGGGCAACAGTCTGGTTGCCGCCAAAGTTCAGGCCGAGAAAGATGGGGACCGGCTTCGTTACGCCCTTCGGCAGGTAAATCAGGAGCCGCATCCTGGGTCCATCCTGCTTGCCGGTAAAGTTGATCAGCACCTGCTTCCTGACGGCCTTGCCGCCAAGAGCGTTCACCTCCACGGAAAGTACCTGGAAGGTCATTCCCTTGGGCCGGCCGGGGCTGCGTCCGTATTCATACGTCTCAAACAGTTTCAGCAATTCCGGACGCCGCTCCGCCGTCCACATCCGGGCGTTCGTCACCCGTTGTCCGTTGGCCATCACGAGAGGGTCCGGCAGCGTGTATGCCGGCGCCTTTGACTCGTCATAATTTATACCCTGCTGCGCCACGCTCGGACTGGCGCCGAACACTATCAGGAACGCTACTGCTGCCACGATTTTCGACAGGAACCATCGGCTTGCGTAGTCCACTTCCCAATCGCGCGTCATTAGTTTCTGGATCTTGTCAGGCAGGGTTCTCGTTTTCATTTTGGTATTCTCCACGGGGACTGGCACTTGCTTCATCCTCAATACAAGACTTTGTCGCCGGGCGGATGCCCAATACGGATCGGATTTATCCTCAAATTAACAGCCAGCGCGGACACCCCAAAACGCTCCTCGCAGGCGTCCTATCGCCAGATAAGTGTCGGCACGCGGGCAGCTTTCCCGGAAGGAGAGGGTACAACTCTTCGGCTGATCCACGCAAGCGCGCCACGCGCCCAGAAAGCAGCACACCGTTGTCTTTAGAGGCTGGAATAGATGAAGGACGATTTTCGGCAACCTAACTTTGCGGCTTCCGCCGATTGGCCGTGGAAGACGGACAACCGGGCGATTCTGCGTAAAACCGGTTGGCCTTGTCATCAAGTTCTTTCAGGCCGGTCCTCGAGGTGTAGAAGCCTGAAATAATGTCGTGCTTGAGCTGCTGGAAAAAGCGTGTGCCGTCGTTGTCAGCGCTGCTTCGGGTCCGAGTATCGCTGATGAGGTCGAGGATGGCGGTCTGCTGTTCCTCGCGAAGCTCGATAAAACCATGTCCGTACCGCCGGTTCGACTCCCCGGCCATCCACGACAATCCGGCCCGATATGTCTTCTGAGGGTCGGCGGTCTTGAGGCCGTGCAGGAGCGGAGCGCCGTCGTACGCTTTGGCGAGCGCCACCTGCTCCGAAGTCAGCCGCCCGGCCGCCTCGCGAATACCGGCGAAACTGTAAGTGTGGAGATCGATCCACTCGCCCACTTCGTCTACGATATTCCCATCTGTAGAATGGACGCTCTCTCCGTGCGACTCCGCAGGCTCACCCAGCATCAAAGCAGTCAGCCGGCGAACCACTTTGTATTCCTCGCGAGAAAAAAACTGCGGCTCGAACGGCCCCTTACGCGGGCGAATAAAATCAACTTCGCAGCCCGGCGGAATCGGATGGAACCGCATATCATTCCCCAGCGCGTGCCCGAGATGCTCGGGCGACGGACGATAAAGTCCCGGTGGGAGACTTTCCTGCCCGGTTTCTGAAGCCGGGTTCCCAACCAGTCCTTCAGCGCCGAGAGGAATTGCCTTCCCCGCGATTCCTGCCAGGGCAGCAGCCTTACCCACGTCAATCAGCCACTCACGGCGTGAGAGCCCGGCGATGTCACCACGGCCCCCTGTCGTCGTTTTTTTGTCGTTGTCTTCCACCACTTGCTCCCTGGCCCGTTGCAGTTTTAGCAGACGGCTATAAGTCGCCCTTGCGATGGGCCTCTGAGATGTAGTCGGCGGCGCGGGTTGCAATGGCCATGATGGTCAGCGTCGGCTCGTAACAACTATTGGTGACAAAGGCGGCGCCGTCGGCAACGAAGACGTTCTTTGCGTCATGGAGCCGGTTGAATCGATCGATCACGCTGGTTTTGGGATCGTTGCCCATGCGCGCGGTGCCGCACTCGTGGATGTTTTTGCCGAACACGCTCAGCTTTTCTCCTGGCGGACGCGCATCCTCCAACTTCAAGGCGTCAAGAATTGCCCCCACGTCTTCACGCATGGCTTTGGCCATGGCGTGCTCGTTTTCTCCGTAACTGGCATTGATGTGCAAAGCCGGAATTCCCCAGGCGTCCTTCTTCTCCTTATCGAGTGCAACGTAATTTTCATAACGCGGAAGTGTTTCGCCCTGGACCATCATGCCGTAATGGTATGGGATATTCGCGCGGACCTTCTCTCGGAAGCCCTTACCGTATCCCGGAGTCGAGAAGGCCTGGCTATACAGCGCCTGGCTTCCGTCACCGTCAAACCGATAACCTCGGATGAAATCCTTGTGCTTGTCGGAACCCACGTTGGCGTATTTCGGAATCAGGAAACCACAGGGGTTGCCCGTGGGCTCGCGGACCGAAGACTTCAGCCCCGCCATAATGCCGCCAGCCCCTTCCAGAGTAAAGTGGTCCATCAGGTAGTGGCCCAGCACGCCGGTGGAATTTCCCAAGCCGTTGGGATAACGGCGCGTGGTGGAGTTCAGCAGGATGCGCGTTGATTCCAGCGTGCTTGCCGCCAGCACAACAATCTTTGCCCGTGCCTCACGATGTTCGTGCGTCGCGCGATGGATATAGTGGACACCGCTCGCGCGGCCTTCGTTATCGACGATCACATGGCTGACCACAGCATCGCTCAGCAGCGTGAACCGGCCGGTCTTTACTGCTGCGGGCAGCGTCACAGCAGGACTGTTGAAATAGGACGCCGTGTAGCAGCCGCGCTGGCACTCGTCACAATAATGACACGGCGGGCGGCCGTTGTGAGCGACCGTCAGATTGGCCACACGGTCCGGCATCACCCGCCAGCCAAACTTGCTTTCAATGATCCGTTTGGCCTGCAAGCTGCCGCAGGAGAGGTTCATCGGAGGCAGGAACTTCCCGTCGGGCATCTGCTCGAGCCCTTCGTGCGAGCCACTCACACCAATAAAACTCTCCACCTTGTCGTAATAGGGTTCAAGATCTTTGTAATCGAAAGGCCAGTCCTGCCCGTAGCCGTCGCGGCTTGCGGCCTTAAATTCGTAATCGCTGTAACGATAGCTTTCTCGCGCCCAGCAGAACGTCTTGCCGCCGATCTGGCGTCCGCGGATCCACATAAACGGCTTGTCGATCGGAAACGTGTACGGATGCTCGGCATCTTTGACGAAGAACTGGTGGCTGTATTCATCGCAGGCATAGCAGAGCCGCTGGATCGGCTGGTCGGTCAGGCGGGCCTGCTGGTCATCAAAACCGCGGTACTTCAACTGGTAGGGCCAAACGTGCTCGGTGAAATCGCGCGATGGGACGCGCGGCGGTCCGGCCTCAAGCATAAGGACGCGCATGCCGGCTTCCGTCAATTCCTTGGCCACCCATCCGCCGCTCGCTCCAGAGCCGACGATCAGCGCGTCGTAGATTGTTCCATGGTCAAATCCGCTTTGCATAGCAGAAGTGTATGTTAGCTTATCGGTATCCGCAAGCCCAGCATGAGGAATCTCTGGCCTTGGCGGACAACTGGCAAATTGCATCGAGGGAAGGTCCTATCGATGCGGTGAGACAGCAATGCTGGATTGCCGATCGAATTTACCGTGGCTAGGCATGCTTGTGGTTGGTTTTCCAAGTTTTTCAAACACTGCCACTCAGGTGAAGGCCTGGGAAATGCCATGAACTGCCGCACTGCTGCCGTCCGCCAGGTCCATTGCACGGCGCCGGGCCGCCGAAGCGCCTATGACTTAGGTCACGGAATCGAAATGACATCTTCGAGTAGAGTAGTGGTTCTCGTCTCATCCGAGGATCTTCTTTAAGGCAATTTCTGAATGCGTACCATTAACCTTGAAACGGCTGGCCTGCCGGAACAGTGGGTGCAAGCCTACCAGCGCGATGCTCAAGGCCAGGTGGATTATGCTGATCCAGCCTGGGAAAGAAAGGCTGCCAGGGCGCTTGCCGCGTTCATCGTTTCGGGAACATTCTTTCTAGCCCTTCCGGGCACATTCCTGGGTGTCTGGAATTTGCTTCAGATCTCAGTCCATCGGTCCAACACTGCTGCCAGCGCGGCTTGGATTCAGGCGCATGGCCACGCCCAGTTATTCGGCTGGGTGGGAAGTTTCATCCTTGGCATTTCACTCTACATTCTGCCCAAATTCCGCGGGCGGCCGTTGAAGTCCTTTTCGCTGGTCTGGACCATCTGGGTCCTGTGGACCGTGGGGGTGGCCCTCCGGTGGTGGGTCGGCATTAACCAGACAGCCTGGCGCTTCGGCCTGCCTGCATCTGCAATACTCGAACTCGCTGCGTACGCGCTGACCCAGAAGATTCTGATTTTCGGCGGATCGACTAAGAAGAAGCCCAACGACCTGGGTTCCTGCCTTGGTATCTGGGGGTTTACGTCTTTAGGAGTAGCCCTTCTTCTGAATCTGGGCCTTTCCACCTGGCTGGCCGTTCGTGGCCGGTCGCCGGTGTTTCCACCGGAATGGGACAGCACTTTTTTGATCCTGATGGTGTGGGGATTCGTAGTCGTAACGGCGTGGGGCTTCAGCACAAGATTTGTCACCATCTTTCTTGGGCTTTATCCTCCTTTTCATCAGGCGGCGAGGCAATTCGGAATCGGTATTCTTGCGCTTCTAGCGTTGGCCCTGGCACGTCAGTATCTTTTCGCCGACCTGGTCATTCTGGCACTTGCCATTTACGCGGTTTGGGCCTTGCGCATATTTCACAAGCCCGCACGCCCCGCAAAACTGGTCGGAGCTTACCGTCATTATCCAGCTTTCATACGATTTGCCTACGCGTGGCTTATCGTCGGAGCCCTTTTGGGTGTTGCTGCTGACTTGGCTCCTCGCGCCACGGGCCTCGTTGGCGCGTCCCGTCACGCCGTCACAGTGGGCTTTATCGGTGTTTTGATCCTCTCGATCGGTCCTCGAATGCTTCCTTCGTTTCTCAATGGCCGTGAACTCTACAGCACCCGGTGGATGGCGGCAAGCCTCTGGCTTTTAGGCGTGGGCTGTCTTTTGAGAGTGTCCAGCGAGGCTGTCGCCTATTCTTTTGGCGGCAACGCCTGGAACCTGCTGCCAATCTCTGCTTATCTTGAATTCGGCGGGGTCCTCGCCTTCGTGATCAATATGGCCGCAACGATGATGCAACCACTCCCGGCCTGGTTTGCGGCGCAAGGCATCAGCGCCCAGTTGCCTTTATACTGGTACCTCACCAGCTTTCCAAAAACGAGGGCTGTATTGATACAGGCCGGATTGAAGACGCTTTCCAAAACGAGAAAGACTCCGCGGTCCCTGAGCCTTGCGGAGGCGGCTGCGGCCGATCACGCAGACCTGGACCATCTCGTGGTCGAGTTGAATGCTTTCTTCAACGAGCGGCAGCCGCGGCGGGTGGGTAGGAACCGATGATAGTGCAGCAAACGTCTTCTCTGATTTCAGGATCCCCCAGCATCCCTGACGAAAAGCTATGAAGATTCTTGGGCTTCTCATCGCCTTTTACACACCGGTAATGCTCCTGATCCACGTGACAACCTCCAGGATTCTCAAGGCGTGGCGCGAGCATCCCGCTTCCTGGATCAGCCTCAGATTCCCCCCACGGCGGGCCCTGCGAATTGAGGGGGTTTACTGGCTTCTGGCGCTCGCTGCCTGGCCACTGTGGCATGCCCTGTTATGGAAGGTCCTGGTGGTCCTCTTTGCGATGATTCATCTGGGGGTCTGGGGTGCGAGTGAGTTCACGGCCGGCAGGAAACAAGAATCCTTCTTTACAACATCCCCGACGATGAATCGAGTCATTGTCGCTTTCGATTCGGTCGAGGCCATGGTCCTGGCGGCATTGGAGGTTGTCGCCGTGTTGTTCCTGACCCGTCCCAACTAGACAGTTGGATGAAGGTTGCGTCAACTCGCAAGCATCGTTACTGAGAATTCATGCCGAAGTAGTTTGACATTCCTCGTAACGGCGGAAAGCAGGCGATGGTTCCCCGCAGCTTTTGGTGCGAAAGGGGGGACTCGAACCCCCACCCCTTGCGGGACCAGATCCTAAGTCTGGCGCGTCTGCCAATTCCGCCACTTTCGCGTTGAACCATTATAATCAGGTGTGTGAAAGCTTGAAAACCTATCGGGGATGCCGGCCAGTTTGGAAAACGGTGGTTCAGTTTGGGGTTGGACGTAAGAGTGGCGCGCACAGCTCCAAAAGGTGGACGCGATGAAGGTTCTTTCGGTTAATGCCGGACTTCCACGCCAGGTAGTTTCCAGTGGCCAGGCTGTGACGACGGGGATCTACAAGTTTCCGGTCCGCCAGAGGGTCAAAGTCAAAAAGCTCAACATCGAAGGCGACGGCCAGGCAGACCTTTCGGTGCACGGCGGGCCTGATAAAGCTGTTTACGCCTACCCTTCCGAGCATTACGAGTATTGGCGGCACGAGCTTCCCGGCGTGGAGATGCCGTGGGGTGCGTTCGGAGAAAACCTGTCCCTCACAGGCTTGACGGAGCATGATGCTCACATCGGCGATCGCTTTCGAATAGGAACAGCCATCCTGATGCTCACCCAACCGCGCCTGCCTTGTTATAAGCTGGGAATCAGGTTTGGGCGTCGCGACATGCCCGAGCGATTCCTTTCCAGCCGGCGTACGGGCTTTTATTTTGCGGTTGTGGAGGAAGGCGAGGTCGGTGAAGGCGACGGGGTTGAACTGATTCATCAGGATGTGAACAAGATCAGTGTAAGCGACCTAATTCATCTACTCTACGATCGTGAACCTCAGAATCCGGAACTTTTCCATAAGGCATTAAACGTCGGCGCGCTATCGCCAGGCTGGCGAAGGCAATTGTTGAAAAGGCTCGATGACAGCGTGCATACCGAACCTTCATCTTAGGCTTTCTTTGCCAGCACCTCCGCTCCAGGCCATGGCAAAAAGTACGTGCATGCACGTTCATCAATGGAATTGGCATCCATTGACATGGTTCGGCAATTCTGGAATAATAGAACCCATGGCAGCATCGAGCATAACTGAGGAAGCCAGCCGCTACGCAGATATGTTTGCCGCCATGGGCGCCGAACCGCGCCTGCGCATTATTCAGCTTCTGCTGACTGCGCACCCACAGGGACTTGTTGTCGGCGAGATTCAAAGTGAATTAGGCATTCCTCCCTCCACACTTTCTCATCATCTCGACAAGCTCAGAAACGAAAAACTGGTCCGGGTGCGACGCGAGGGCAGCTTTCTCTGGTACACGGCCGACACCGATTCTCTTCAGGAGCTGATCACGTTTCTTTACGCGGAATGCTGCACACGTAACAAGGCAATTGAACCGGACAAACTCGTCACGATCGGGCAGAGATCTGGGCAGGCCCGGAAAGGAAAGAGTGGATGAATTCGAGAAAAATCAAGGAAGCCATAAGAGAAACATATGGGCAGGCGGCCAAGCAGGCAACGTCAGGGCGAAGAGCCTGCTGCGGCCAGCGGGGCGGAAATCCCGACCCTGTTGCCATCAACCTCTATAGCCCCGCTGAGAGGAACGAACTGCCCGAGGAAGCGGTGCTTGCGTCGCTTGGTTGCGGCAACCCCGCGGCACTGGCCAGACTGAATCCCGGTGAGATTGTGCTGGATCTGGGCTCAGGAGGCGGCATCGATGTTCTTCTCTCAGCCACACGTGTCGGTCCTGAAGGCAAGGCCTATGGGCTGGACATGACGGACGAAATGCTGGAGCTGGCGAGGCAGAACCAGGTGAGGGCCGGCATTGCCAACGCTGAATTCCTGAAGGGTGAAATCGAGAAAATTCCACTGCCGGACAGCGCGATGGATGTAGTCATTTCAAACTGCGTTATCAACCTGTCGGCGGACAAGGCCAGAGTGCTCCGGGAAGTGTTTTGGGTTCTGAAGCCGGGCGGGCGGTTTGCGGTTTCCGACATCGTCGTCCGGGGCGATATACCCTCTGACATCCGGCGCAACGCGGAACTCTGGGCTGGGTGTGTGGCCGGGGCGTTACATGAATCTGAATACCGATCCCTGTTGGCGGCTGCAGGATTCGAGGAGATCGGAATTGAAGCAACTCGCGTTTACGGTTGTGAGGATACCCGACAGTTCCTGGCAGGACAAGGTCTGAACATGGATTCTCTCGCGGCAAAGGTCGCCGGCAAATTCATGAGCGCATTTGTGAGGGCGCGCAAGCCTGTGGCGCGACGCCGTCCTGAGTCAGGTGGCCGAAGGGCTGTTGCAGCATGAGACAGAAAGCACTGATGAAAGCCTTAACACTGGAACAAAGCCCTACCCGGGTCCACCCTGAGTCGATTGCTTAGCGCGGACAAGCCTGTAAGCCGAATTTTGTTCCCCGGTTGCCCAGGGTGACGATCATTCTTCTAGCCTCACCATTGCTGATGAGATCAAGCGACCTACCCGAGAGTTACCAGCCATTAGCGGCGGTCGATAATCACCGGCCTGCAACAGCCGCTCGAATGATTATGGATCGCCGCTAAAGGCTTTGCGGAGCGGGTCACTCCTCCTCTCCTATTTGGTCTTGCTCCGTGCGGGGTTTGCCCTGCCCTCGCCATTGCTGCCGAGGCGGTGCGCTCTTACCGCACCTTTTCACCCTTATCCCGCAAGGCGGGACGGTATGTTTTCTGTGGCACTTTCCATGCCGGAAGCGTACGCCCCGGTCGCCCGGAGATCCCCTTCCGACCCTCGCTGTTAACGAGCGCACTACCCTGTGGAGTTCGGACTTTCCTCTCCTCTGCTCTTGCCTGCCAATCCCGGACCCTTCTTGCGGCTCCCGGAAAGGCGCTTGAGCAGAGCAGCGATCGTCCGGCTTGCCCGCGCTACTTCTATGTTAATCTGCCTGTAGGGGAGGGTCAACCAACCGGCACAAAGGATGGATGAGGCGGGAAGCGTCGTCTTCTACTGAGGATTACAAAATATGGTGACAAGATGGTTTGTAGCGCCGCCGTCCCGGCGGCAATTTTCAGGGCCGGGCCCGCTTGGCGGGACCGGCGCTACGGAAGTCCGTCACTCGATTATGCAATCCTCATAAAGTACGGGAACCCGGAGAGTGGAATATCCAGGTGGGCTGAAGCACGGATTTCTATCGTTCGGGTCCATGGCACACGGTCCGTCCACGCTTAGTTACCCCGGCTGTTTCTTGTTGGAAAACGTGAAAGGCTGGCTCATCAGTGAAATCGAATGGCCTACCTCGGCATTGGCCCATACTTTTTGTCGTCCTTGCGGTCCTCTGTGCCCTATTTGCCGGGCATGATTCTGCCGCCAGACTGCAGGATTCTGTGCCGGGCGCCAGTTCTCAAAATCAGCAGCAGGCGCCGAGCGATCTGCTGGCCCAGGCCGACGAGGTCCTGCACAAAATGAGCGAGATGACCGGGCTTCCCATCAAGTCGCCCGTGAACAAGAAAATTGTGAGCCGGGAAGAGGTCCGGAAAATCCTGCTCCACAACCTGCACACCGATTACACGCCGAAGGAAATTCATGCGCAGGAAGCCACTCTTCGGGCTTTTGGTCTGATTCCCAAAGGCTTCGACCTGGAAAGCTTCCTGGTCAGCTTTTACACGGAGCAGGTTGCAGGTTTCTACGATCCGGAGACGAAGACGATGTACATCGCCAACTGGATCCCGGCCGACATGCAGGGAATGGTGCTGTCACACGAACTGACCCACGCGCTTCAGGACCAGAATTTCGACCTCGCCCGTTACATGAAAGCCGTCAAGTCCAATGACGATGCTGAAGCCGCCCGCCAGGCAGTGGTGGAAGGATATGCGACCGCCGCCATGTTCCAGACCATGCTGGATGGAATGCCAATCTCAAACCTGCCCAGCCTCGATGCCATGATCGGACCTGCCATACGCCAGCAGATGGCGGAGTTCCCGGTGTTCTCAAAAGCCCCTTTCTTCTTCAAGCTCGAAGCACTCTTTCCCTATATCCAGGGCGCCAGCTTTATTGTGAAAGGCCTCCGCCAGGCTGATTGGAAGACATTAAATGAACTGTTTACTTCCCCGCCCTCTTCCACCAAAGCCCTTTACCAGCCAGAGGTCTATTTCAAACACACAGAACTGCCCGAAGTTAAATTGCCCGGCAACACTCCACTCGGTTCAGACCCTGGGATCAAGCTGCTGGATGAAAACATCCTGGGCGAGCTCGGTTGCAACGAACTGCTGGGACAGTTCCTGGATGAAGACACGGCGACCGCCGACTGCGCCGGCTGGATGGGCGATCGCTATATCGTTTATGAAGATCAGTCAGGTGAAAATAATCCGCTGATTGCAAGAACACGGTGGACGAGCGCGGAAGCCGCCCTGACGTTTTTCCGTGACTACCACAAGATTCTCACTCTAAAATATAAAGAGTTTACTCCGGACGTCCACTCCGATTCGGAACGCATTATCGGCCACACGGCTTCGGGCCAAGTCGTACTGCTCTATGCCGGCAATGAAGTTCGCTGGGCAGAAGGCGTCCCCTCCGACAAATTGGATGCCGTGCTAAAATGGCTGGAGACGCTGCAGTGATGTCAGATAATCCGCTTCTGGAGCAGCGAGGATTTGTGACACAGGCGTCCTCGCTCGTGCTGCCGTCGAAAGACACGGTCAGGATAACCGTGCCACAAGGTAAGTACCAGACTGAGCCGCGCCGTAAATTGGGGGTTGCCATCGACGGTCGTGCTCCGAGCTAGAAGTAGTGAATTCCATACGAATCGCCGGAGATTTCAAGTCTTCTCTTCGACTAAGGCAAAGGAAGGCGCAGTTATTTCCGCCGGTGGTTCCACCAAGGAGATTGAATGATCAAAATGACCGAAAGAGCAGCGCAGGAAGTGAAATCGATTGTCGCCAGCAAATCGCTTCCCGCAACAACTTTCCTGCGAGTTGATGCCCGGACCGTGGAAGGCAAAAATCAACTGCGCCTGACCCTGAAACTCGACACCAAAGAGCCGGAATCGGATGACCTGGTAGAATCCACCGCTGGGACGCGGCTGGCCGTCGACGAGACGGTTGCTGCTGCCCTCGGTGACCTGAATCTCGACTACAGCGAGGAATCCGGCAATTTCGTTTTCGAACGCGCCGAACCGACCGCGTAACACGATTGCCGGGATGGAGTCTTCGTCTACGTGGACTACCTGAATCTTCATATCTCTGGCCACGACCATCAAAATACTCACAACCGCATAACTTGTTCCGGAATGTTTCCGGGCGCTTGTGTGGTTGAGTCGCCAGATGGGAAGATTTCCCGGCTACGGGCCGAGAAGCTTCCTGAGTGCGGCCTCGTCAATCGTGCGGACGCCCAATGATTTCGCCTTCGCAAGTTTTGAGCCGGGGTCGGCGCCCACAACCACGTAGTCCGTCTTCTTGCTGACTGAACCTGTCACGCGGCCGCCAGCCTCTTCAATCATGCGTGTGGCTTCTTCGCGCGAGAGGCTGGGAAGCGAGCCGGTCAGAACGAATTGGCGACCCTCGAGGGAGCCGCCACTCCTGCGCTCTTTCTGTTCAAAGTGCAGGCCTGCCCTGCGCAGTTTTTCGATGACGTCGCGGTTGCGTCCTTCGTGGAAGTACTCAACAATGCTTTGCGCGACTTTGGGCCCGACCTCTTCCACCTCATACAGTTCCTCTACTGCGGCTTCTTGGAGTTTTTTCATCGAGCCAAAGTGTTCCGCCAGCAACTGGGCTGTGCGCTCGCCGACAAAACGGATTCCAATGGCGTAAATCACGCGGGGCAGTTCGGCGCTTTTGCTTTTTTCGATTTCTTCCAGCAGGTTTCGCGCAGACTTCTTTCCCATTCGCTCAAGCGCCGCCAGTTGGGCTTCATCCAGGCCATAGAGGTCAGCGGCATCCTGAACGATTTTCTTGCCGACCAGTTGGTCTACGAGCGATTCCCCAAGCCCGTTGATGTTCATGGCATGCCGCGAAGCAAAGTGGAGCAGCGACTCTTTCAACTGGGCCGGGCAGGCAGCATTCACGCAGCGATACGCAACTTCACCTTCAACCCGGATGACATCGCCGCCGCAGACGGGGCAATGTTTCGGCATCCTGAATTCTTTGCCGTCCGGCGCGTGCTTCGTCACTTTAAGCACCTGAGGGATCACTTCACCGGCCCGCTGTATCAGGACCGTATCGCCGATCTTCACGCCCAGCCGCTCAACTTCGTCCATGTTGTGGAGGGTGGCATGGGTCACCGTCACCCCGCCGACGTTCACCGGTTCGAGATCGGCCACAGGAGTCAGAGTGCCGGTCCGGCCAACCTGGGGCCGAATGTCTTTGACCACGGTCGTCTCCTGGTGGGCTGGATACTTGTAAGCAATCGCCCAGCGCGGCGACTTGGCCGTCATGCCCAATTCGTCCCACAGCGCGATTTCGTTCACTTTGACCACCATGCCATCGATTTCATATTCGAGCTTTTCCCGTTTGGCCTCCATTTCCTGGATATAGGCGGTCAGTTCTTCGAATGATCTTGTGAGCTTTCTGTAGGGGTTCACCTTGAACCCCAGATTTTCCAGCGTTTCCAGAACCTTCCAGTGTTCTTTGAGAGGAGTACGCCCATCCACCAAAAGGTAGTAGAGGAAAATGTCCAGGTTCCTTTTTGCGACCACCTTGGGGTCAAGCTGCCGGATGGCGCCCGCGGCCGCGTTGCGGGGGTTGGCAAAAGGCTGCTCGCCGCTCTCCGCGCGCTGCTCATTAGCCTGGCGGAAGGCTTTGTGGGTCATAATCACTTCGCCGCGCACCTCGAACTTTTTGGCGTGTGAGATTGCTCCGAGCTTTCGGGAATCAATCCTGAGAGGGACAGAACGGATGGTTTTTACGTTTCGAGTAACGTCTTCCCCTGTCACGCCGTCGCCGCGCGTCAGACCGCGCGTGAGGACCCCATCTTCATAAGTCAGAGCCATCGAGAGTCCATCAAGCTTCAACTCCGCAACATATGAGACTTGCTGGCGGCCCGAGAGTTCCCGGACCCGACGGTCGAAATCACGCAGGTCATCCACCGAATATGTGTTGTCGAGGCTCAGCATGGGCGCCGAGTGACGGACATTGGCAAATTCTTCCGCCGGCTGCCCTCCAACTCGCTGGGTGGGAGAGTCAGGAGTCACCAGTTCCGGATGGGCCTGCTCCATCTTCTGAAGACGATGGACCAGCTCGTCGAACTTGACGTCAGAGATTTCTGGATCGTCAAGAACATAGTATCGGTGCTCGTGATATCGGATCTCTTCCCGCAGCTTTTCGATCTCCCTTTTAACGTCGCCATCCCTGGTCACAGTTGTCTCCCGTCAATGGAAAAAGTCATCAAGAGCTTCTCCAATTTTGGGGGATTGAGCATCCGGAGAAGCGGTAACGGGCCCGCGTCGAGGCCAATCTGTTGTCGCGTTTGTTTTTGGTCCGCTTTTTGGCCATCCTTCAGAATCAACGAGATCGGTAGCTTTGTTTTCCGGTTCGTTCCGGTTTGTTTTTTCCACAGCTACGTGTTTTCAACAACTTCTCCGCTTCGTTTTAGGTTCGTTTCCGGTTCGTTTTTTGGCAATTTTCCTTTGTTTTCAATAACCTCTCCGGTTCGTTCTTCAAAAAACGTGTTTTTTTGTCCCATTTGCCTCAAAACCAGCGCAAAAGTGCCTTTTTGGGGACTGCAAAAATTCGCTCGTCGCCGGCACGCATTCGTCGCCCGCCACTGCGAAAACCGCCGGGCCAACCATGGACCGTGCGCTGCAAACACCGCGCTTTATTCCCTGATCCTGCACCGCAACCTTTGCTGTTTAACCTGGCAGGTTTTGCCTGCCCCTCTGCAAGACTTGTGCCCGCCGCGCCTCATCGGGAAGCACTCTGTTAAGGCTACCACAGCTAGCCTACTAAGTCAAGCAAATTCGGCTGAGGCGGCTCGCGTATACGTTCCGGGTCTGGAATGTATGCGCAGCAGGGGATTGCCTCTACGTCAATTGATGTAGGGAAAAAAGGGCCGCATACATCGCAAAGGGCGCGACGTATGCGCCACCCGCGGTGGGGGGTTGCTGCCGAACCAAGGTTGAGCAGGAGGGTCGCCCCTCATTCGAAAGCAGGTTTATTGCATCTTCGGCCGGATCTTTAAGTAGAATAACCTGCCATGGGCAACTTAAAGACCAGGAATGTTCAATCTCTTCGTGACGTTCCACTGTTTGCTGATTTGACAGAACGTGAACTGGGCATGCTGGCGGACCGGGCGGTATCCAGGGGATATCAGCCGGGCGAAATAATCTTTTCCGAAGGCGATCCCTGCGAGGGCTTGTACGTGGTTCAAGCCGGAAGCGTGAAGATTTTC
Organism: Terriglobia bacterium; assembly: GCA_035712365.1. Taxonomy (NCBI): domain Bacteria; kingdom Pseudomonadati; phylum Acidobacteriota; class Terriglobia; species Terriglobia bacterium. The sequence continues at coordinate 3,297 of DASTAW010000007.1, read as the reverse complement.
AACACTTCTGCAGGGGGGCGTGAACAGGTGCTGCATATCGAAAAAGCCGGCAATTCCCTGGCTGAACTCCCAGTGTTCGACGGCGGGAACTACCCGGCGTCCGCCGCCGCCATCGAGAAGTGCGCGCTACTCTTCATCAGCAAGAAAGACTTCCGCGCGCTGTGCCTCGAACGGCCTGAAGTATCGCTTAAAGTTCTGAAGGTGGTCAGTTCCCGGCTGCGGCGCCTTGTGGGGATCATCGAGGAACTTTCTTTCACCACCGTCCGCAGCCGCCTGGCGTCATGGCTGGTGCAGCAGGCCCATGATCGAGGTCAAAAGACTTCATGCGGAATCGAGCTGACGTTGAGCGTCAACAACCAGGAACTTGCCTTCCAGATTGGCACCGTGCGTGAACTGGTTTCCAGAAATCTGAGCCAATTCCAGTCCGCGGGGATCCTTAAGATCGAAGGGCGCAAAGTGATTATTCAGGACCTAAGCGCGCTGAAGGCGGCGACCACAACCATCCGATAGTCCCTAAACTCAAATTGCGGCGCCGCGTGAGTTTGTGGGCGGGGAACAGCAACTCGCAGCTTCCTTCACACATCCTAATTGAGGATTGAAAAATATAGTGACGTTTTCGCGTAGCGCCGGTCCCGCCCAGTGGGACCGGCCTCGATAAATGCCGCCGAGACGGCGGCGCTACAAAGACAACGTGTCACTAGATTATGCAACCTTCGGTAATGCCGTGCAGGCAAGGAGTCTTGACACTCCAGTCATCCGCTTGTTAGTTTCGTTGGTAGAACCACCAATAGCCATAGGGATGGTTGAACCGTATGCGTATGCCAATCCTAAACGTCTTACTGTATGCTCTGCTGGGTGGCACAATGGTGGCCGGACCGGCCTGGACGCAGGTTTATCAGTCGCCTGACTCGCCCGGGGCCGCAGGCCGTTTGGAAAACGCCATTTCCGTGGGTGGAAAATATCAGAATTACATCTATGGGGTGGTGAAGAAAATCGGCAAGGACCAGATCATTCTTGACAAGACCCGCTACGGGGACGACCAGATGTTCAAACTGGAACCCAAGACCAAATTTTTTGATAACGGCAAACGCAGCACGCTAGCGGCATTCAAGGCGGGTGACATGGTCTGGGTCGATGCCAAGATCAACAAAAAGACAAACGACAAGACCGCAAAACAAGTGATCACCGGCATCGGCCCAAAAGCCGCTTCGCAATAGAAGACTTTGATCGTGATCAGGTTTTTTGCGCTCGTCGTCGAGCAAGTCCTCGAATCTCTGCGACAGCAGCCTTCGCGATGCGGAAGGAGGAGGTTTGCTGGCCCTCCGGTAACCTCCCTTTGAAAAACGCTGCCTTCATCTCAAACCCTCTGGCGGGGGTCAGGACATCCCGCCGTGCGCGCCAGATTCAGCAGGCGGTGGCGGTCCTGCGTGAAGCAGGCATTTCGGCGGACCTGCGGTTCACTTGCAGACCCGGCGACGGGAAAAAACTGGCCAGCGAAGCCGTGAAGGAAGGCTGTGACCTGGTGATTGTGTGCGGCGGCGACGGCACGATCAATGAGGCTGCCAACGGAATGGCCACCGGCCGGGTCCCACTGGCGGTGCTGCCAGGCGGGACCGCGAACATCATTGCCAGGGAACTGCGATTGCCTGGACAAATCGTGAAGGCCGCCCGGGAACTCCATTCATGGCGCCCGTGCAGCGTCCCGCTGGGACGCGCCGCCTGGGAAGAGTCAGGATCACTTCGCCAACGCTATTTTCTGGCCGTGGCGGGAGTTGGGTTCGACGCGCGCATCATCAGCCAGTTGGACGTCGCCATGAAACTCCGGGTGGGGATTATCGCCTATGGCTGGGAGGCCGTTCGTCAGGCCATCCGCTACAACTTTCCCTCTTTCTTATGCGCCGTAAATGGCCCTCCGATTTCCACTACTTTTGCGGTGGTCCAGCGTTCAAGCCGCTACGCCGGATGGCTGAAATTGGCACAGCCGAACAGTATCCGCAGTGGCGGACTCACCTGCTGTCTGTTTGAAGGGCGCACGCCGCGTCGTTACTTTCAGTACGCGCTGAGTATCATCTCACGAACGCACCATCGACTGGGCGACGTCCGGCGCCTGAGCGGGGCCAGCATACGCTGTACCACCGAACAACCAGAAGACTGTATCTTCTTTGAGCTGGACGGGGAGTTGGCAGGACAAATACCCGTCAGCTTTGATGTTGTCCCCGACGCTTTAACCCTGCTGGCACCCGAGTCATTCCTCCGTTCGGCGCCTTAATCACGGGCAGACCCGGCTTGACAGCGATTGGGGAGAAACCCTACACTCCCCACACGGCGCGCTCTTACAATGGACAACATCACTCATACTCTCACCGGCCTTGCGATCAGCCAGGCGGGGTTCAACCGCAAGACGCGCTTTGCCACGCTTGCCATTCTCGTCGGTTCAAACCTTCCCGATGTTGATTCCGTGAGTGGTTTCTGGGGCGGCGTTGCTTACCTGCAACATCATCGAGGCATCACCCACTCCATCGTGGGAGTTGCTGCCCTTGGAATCGCGCTGGCCGGAGCTTTCTATCTTTTGGACAGGAAACTGCCTTCCAAGGCTTCCGGCCCGCCACTGAATGCTGCATGGCTTCTGCTGGCGTGTTCGGTCGCGACAGGCGCCCACTTGCTCATGGACTTTACGAACTCATATGGGATCCGGCCTTTTTTGCCCTTCAGCGCCCGCTGGTACGCCTGGGGCATCGAACCGATTGTCGATCCTCTGCTCTGGCTGGTGCTGTTTGCGGGTCTTGGCCTTCCCGCACTGTTCCGGCTGATCAATGAGGAAGTAGGAGCTCGCAAAACCGGTTTCCGGACGGGAGCCATTTTCTCGCTTTGCGCCGTGGTGGCGGTGTGGGGCCTGCGTGATTTCAGCCATCGCAGGGCCTTGAACATGCTGGATTCTGTCAGTTACCAGGACGCAATGCCTGAGCGCATTGGCGCATTCCCGAGCTTTGGGAATCCATTCGATTGGACTGGCGTGGCTGAAACTTCTCAGGCTTTTTATGTGCTTCCTGTCGATGTGGCCGGCAGGCAACTTGACCCCCAGGATGCCCGCATCTACCGCAAACCTGAATCCTCGCCTGCTCTCGAAGCAGCCCTGAAAACGCGTACGGCGGAGGACTTTATGGATTTCGCGCGATTTCCCTGGACTGAAGTTTTGCCCACCGAGAGCGGGACGACGGTTATCATACGGGACCTGCGTTTCCAGCCGGCCGGCGCCGGCCAAGGCGGCTTCGCAATCAGAATTGAACTCGACACCGA
>DASTAW010000006.1 GCA_035712365.1 Terriglobia bacterium | reverse complement strand
GGTGTAAGCTCCTTTTCTAAGGATTTGGTTCCGCTTGCTCGGCGAAACCAACTTACACCCTCCTCACTTTTACACACACAAATTTACGTCACCACCACCCGGCCGCGACGTCTGGACACGCCCTACCCAGCCCGTCTTGCTTTTCCGCTGCGGAAAGTAAATACTGATGAACGAGGGCTTGGGACGCCCGTTGAGTTCATTCGAGACGAGAGGGAATTTATGGAGAAGGCAACGTTCGGCGCAGGGTGCTTCTGGGGCGTGGAAGCCACTTTTCGACAACTAAAGGGCGTGGCCTCGACGGCGGTCGGGTACATGGGAGGAAGGCTGACGAATCCAACTTACGAGGACGTCTGCACGGACAAGACTGGCCACGCGGAGGTTGTCCAAGTGGAATACGATCCGTCAGTGGTTTCATACAGCGAGTTGCTGAAGATCTTCTGGCAGAACCATAACCCCACCTCGCTCAATCGGCAGGGACCGGACATCGGCACACAGTATCGTTCGGTGATCTTTTTCCACAGCCCAGAACAGGAAACCGTAGCCCGCGCCTCCAAAGATGAACTGGAGAAGGCCGGTGTTTACAAACGCCCGATCGTGACGCAGATTGTTCCGGCGCAGGATTTCTGGCGCGCGGAAGAATACCACCAGCAATATCTCGAAAAGCGCGGGATGTCCCACTGCTCAATCCCGTGACGGATTCTCGAGGCGCGGCGCCTAAATTGGAGGATCAGCGTGTGGGGTTGTGCAGCACATGCCTGTGGGTGCGGCTAGTCCAGTCGGGCCGCGGCACCACTTTCTACCTCTGCCGGCGGTCTGAAAGCGATCCCCGGTTTGCCCGCTATCCGCGCCTGCCTGTGATCCAGTGCGCGGGCTTCGAGCCGGGCCACGAAGCATCCAGAAAGTAAAACCTCGCTCTGCGCCCTCTCGCCTACCTGAAGCACCACAACCACAGCAGGCCAAAGCCGAGTGTCAGCAGCGTGACAGGAAGACCCACGCGGAAGTAGTCGCGAAAGCCGATGTGGACTTCCGGCCCGGCGCGCTCAACCACAATGATGTTGGCGACGGAGCCGGTGATGGTCAGATTGCCCGCCAGCGTGCTGGCCATCGCCAGGACCAGCCAACCCATGTGTGAGTTCGCAAAGCCCGGTACGACCGATTTAAGAAGCATGACGGCTGGGACATTGCTCACCAGGTTCGAGAGGGCGGCCACGACCACCGTAAAAATCCCCGGGTCCTGCAGGTTCCAGGTGCGCGCAAAATTCAGAAGCAGGTCCGCCATTCCGGCTTTTTCCGCTCCACCCACGATAATGAAAAGACCCACGAAGAACACCAGAATGCCCCAATCAACTTGCCGGTAGGCCTGCTGCGGATCGCGCGTGCGTGTCACCAGCATCATCGCGGCGCCCAGTGCTGCCATCACCGCCGGAGGGACGCCTGCGAGAAAGCCGGCAAGGACGATCAGGATGACGATTCCCGGCTTGACCAGGGATGAGCGGTCTCGCGGCAGGACCGCGACGGCGGGCGCTGGAGAAGGGTCGGCCATCCCCGCCCGTGAGAAGGCCACGTGGAGGACCAGCCAGTCCAGCAGCAGTCCAACAACGGCTATCGGCGCAAGATAGAACAAGAACGAAGTGTAGCCAATGCCGGACAGCGATCCGATCAGCATGTTCTGGGGATTCCCGGTGATGGTAGCCACGCTGCCGATGTTCGAGGCCGTCGCCACCGCCAGCAGGTAGGGTAGGGGTTTGGCGCCCATTTTCCGGGTGGCGGAAAGCACGAACGGAACCATCACGAGGCAGATGATGTCGTTCACGAAGAACGCAGAAAGAAGCCCACAGGTGAAAATGACCGTCGGCAGCAGGTGATGCGGTTTCAGCCGCACCAGGACCATCCCGGTAGTCCACTCAAAAAATCCAGCCGAACGAAGATGTCCGACGATGAGCATCATCGAGAAAAGCAATACGATGGTGCTGAAGTCGATAAAGTGAAGCGCGTTTTGCGGCAGGACAATCCCAAAAACAACCATCAGGACCGCGCCGATGATAGCCGCTCCAGGGCGGTCAATCTTCATGCCGGGAAACTTGCCCAGGGCAAACACCAGATAGCTGCCCAGAAAAACGGCATAGGCCGCAAATATCTGGATCTCTGGAAGCACGGCGGTAGGTAGATGAGGCATAGGTTAGGGACGAACAGGCAAGCGTGCTCCTTAAAATGTGTTGGGGGCCGCCAGTTCGCTGCCCGAACGGTCTATTTTGATCGCAAAACCATCACGGGGCCAGAACAAGATGCCCGGACCGAATCTACTGCCAGATGCCGGCCGCTTGGTCAGATTTTCCTTGTTTGGACAGGAATGTGCTGTGATAGACTGGAGCTTAGTAACGGGCACCAGGAATCCTACCTCACAGAGATTGGGAACCGTCGAATGAAAGCTTTACTGATTTATCCTGAATTTCCAGATACTTTCTGGAGCTTTAAGCACGCGCTTCCCTTCCAAGGCAAACGCTCGGCTTATCCGCCGCTGGGTCTTCTGACCGTCGCCGCCATGCTGCCTTCCTCGTGGCAGAAGCGTGCGGTGGATTTGAATGTGCGCCCGCTCAAAGATTCAGAATTGGCGTGGGCAGACGTGGTGTTCCTGAGCGGCATGATGGTGCAGGGCCCGTCAATGAAAAAGGTCATTACACGGGCAAGGGCACGCGGCCTGCGCACGGTGGTGGGCGGCCCGATTGCCAGCACCAAAGATCCCAATATCAACGAAGCCGATCACGTGGTGGAAGGCGAAGCCGAAGAACTCATTGCCACCCTGGCCCAGGACCTCGAGTCCGGCGACGCCCGGGCGCACTACAAAGCTCCCGCTCTGCCGGATCTAACGCTGGTCCCCAAGCCGGAACTCGGACTCCTCAGCCTCCGAAAGTACAGCGCCATGGCTGTCCAGTACTCCCGCGGATGCCCTTTCACCTGCGAGTTCTGCGACATCATCGAGATCTACGGAAGAAGGCCCCGCACCAAAACCCCCGAGCAGGTTCTCGCTGAGCTGGACCAAATTCACGCCATGGGCTGGCGGGGCCGCGTGTTCCTGGTAGATGACAATTTCATTGGCAACAAGAAGAACGTGAGGAAACTGCTGCCGGAACTGGTTCGATGGAATCGCGACCGGGGTTATCCATTTTCCTTCCTCACGGAAGCCTCGCTGAATCTGGCTGAAGACACGGAACTGCTGGAGTACATGCGGGACGCGCACTTCAACAGCGTTTTCATGGGTATTGAAACTCCTGTAGCGGAAAGCCTCAAGGAAACGACGAAGTTCCAGAACCTGCGCAAAGACCTTCTGGAGAGCGTCAAGCTGGTGCAGTCTTACGGCATGGAAGTGATGGCGGGCTTTATCGTCGGGTTTGACAACGACCCTCCGGACGTCTTCGAGCGCCAGATCCAGTTTATTCGGGACGCGGCAATTCCCATCTCGATGGTGGGACTGCTGAGCGCTTTGCCGAACACCCAACTGTGGCGCCGGTTGAAAGCGGAAGGGCGGCTTCTCAAGGAAAGCCTGGGAAGCAACACGCTGCTGGACATGAATTTCATACCCCGCATGGACACCCAGGAACTGATTGACGGCTATCGCAGGATCCTGGAAACCATCTACTATCCACGCGAGTACTTCAATCGCGTGCAGGCATTCCTTTCGCAATTGGGCACGCCCACCCGCACGCCAATTGTTCTTTCAGATTTTCTTGCGGTCGGGCGGTCATTCTGGAAGCAGGGCCTGCTCAGCAACTATCGAACGGAGTACTGGAAATTTCTGGCCCAGGCCGTTCGGCGCCACCGCCAGCACCTGGACAAAGCTCTGACGCTGGCCATCATGGGACATCACTTCTTCGAATTGACCGGAACGGTACAGTCTGAAAGCCAGGTCTAACGAGATCGGCACGCCATGCTGTGCGGCAAAACGCCCGGGACCTCGAACTTGGAGGGTCCGTCAGCCATGAACGAAACAGATGGCCTTCGCGGTCCTGCTGAGAAATTCAGACTGCTTCACAATCGGTTGGAATTTGAGGTGTCACCTTGCCACGCGGCAGGGCTACCCTAACCCTCCTTGAGTTCTGCGAGGACCTGGCGACCAACTTCCTTAAGCGTTTCGAAGACTCCCACGCCCTGGACGGCCACCGCGCCAAGCACCGGCTCGCCCTTAAGCTGAAGCGATTCTTTGAGCTTTTCAATCGGAAGCGCGCTGGGCAGGTCACGCTTGTTGAGTTGAAGCACATAAGGGAGGGTAGAGAAGTCGTAGCCGTGATCTTTCAGGTTGGTCTGCAGGTTGTTCAATGCTTCCCGGTTTGCCTCCATGCGTTCTTCCTGCGAGTCGGCCACAAAAACCACTCCGTCCACACCACGCAGGATCAGCTTTCGGCTGGCGTCATAGAAGACCTGGCCGGGTACGGTATAAAGGTGAAACCTGGTCCTAAAGCTACGCAGTGTCCCCAGTTCCAGCGGCAAGAAATCAAAAAACAGGGTCCGGTCGGTTTCCGTCGCAAGTGACAGCAACTTGCCCCCGGACTTCGCCGCCGTCCGTTCAAAAATCCATTGCAAGTTGGTTGTTTTGCCGCCCAATCCGGCCCCGTAGTAGACGACTTTGCAGTGGATCTCACGGGAAGCAAAATTGATAAAGCTCACGTTCGCCGGTCCTTGTCCCTTGAGTTTCAGCGCCTGTGCACCGAGGAACACATCACAAATTCTTTTGCGATTCTTCCACGCATCCCAGACGCCACCGTGCAGGCTGCGAAACCCTTTACCCATTACTTATCGGCAAAACCAGGAAGGACTTTCGCGCATTTGCGCTTCGCGCCTCGGCGTGCGCCACAAAGGGAGCAGCCGCGCGACGGGAGTGGATGAAGGATGAGTCCGGATTCGTTAAGTTTCAGCGGCGAAGACGGAAGGAACCGGGATGTTCATAAGGCAGGCAATAAATCCCGGTCCTCCCTCAAACGCGTGACATTGCCCCCTTGCGGGGGTGGCTAGCTACGTCCAATTATGTGGTCCTGTTCTGCGCCCCATCATGCCAGAGCGCAAACGCCGGATGCAAGGAGAAATTCTGTTTTCTGGCGAACGGAGCGCCCGCAGTCCGCGCCGCGCAACAAAACATAAGGCCGCCGCTGAACATAGGCCGGCTTCAATATGATAAAGATCAAATGGGCGGCATGGATCGAGACAGGAATGGCCCTAATCTGGTTCGGATGAGTCCGCTTTGCGCTAGAATAATTTCTCGTTATGCGCTGGCTTGAAATGAACCGCAATCCAGAACCGGAGGTGATGAACGCGGCGGATGATATTTCCGCGTACGCTTCGGCCGCCGGCCAGGACCATCTTGACGCGCTGGACAACACTTTTGTAGACCGGGTGCTTTCACTCGCGCCGCCCGGCGTCGAACCCACTGGGTCCCTGCTGGACGTCGGTTGTGGGCCCGGCAACATCGCTCTGAAGGTTGCACGCCGCTGTCGCGGGCTGGCAGTCGTGGGACTCGACCGTTCGCGGAACATGGTGGAGACTGCGCGCAGAATGGCCGCCGAGCTGGGACTGGAAAACCGGGTTTTCTTCCAGCAGGCCAGCGCCGATCGGCTTCCCTTCTCCGGCGGCGCCTTTGATTTCGTTCTCTCCAATTCCGTATTGCATCACCTGTCAGACCCCGCAAGGGTCCTGGGAGAGATGTTGCGGGTCATAAAACCGGACGGGTCGATTCTGCTCCGAGATCTTCGCCGCCCTTCGCGCCTGGCCTATCCCTGGCATGTCCGCTGGTACGGACGCCATTATTCTGGCATCATGAAGAGGCTGTTTGAGGATTCCGTTCGTGCCGCTTACACCCCGGATGAACTGGCTGATTTGCTGGGGCGCTCCGGGCTTTCAGAGGCGCACATCTTCCTTCATGAACGGAGCCATATGGGTTTCGTTTACAGGGGGCATCATTCATGAGAGTCATTCCAGGCGGGCGTTCAACGAAGTTGGCAATTATCGTTGGTCTGATCATCATATCATCGACGTTGCTCGCCGCGGGAGACAAGCATCCGTCCACCTATCGAATTCCGCTGCCCCCCAAGCCAGACTTTTCTTCCATCGAGTGGATGGTCGGCAACTGGACGGGCCGCATGGACAAACGTAGTCCCCAGGGCGAGATTCATCTTTCCGTCGCCTACGACCTGGACCACCGCGTGATGGTTTTCAAGGAGCAGGTGTCGCTTGCCGCAACAGAAGAAGTTCCGGCGAATGACGAAACTTCCATTGGGATCCTATCCCGAGCGCCATCGGGTGATTCCTTCCTGCTCGACGTTTACGCCAGCACAGGCTTTGTGAGTCGATACCGGGTCACCGTCGCGGGCGCTGAAATCGACTTTACTCCCGATGGAGGGTCGCAGACGCCTCCCGGCTGGCTTTCACGGCGTGTCATCCAGCGCGGCGACGTGGATGGGTTCACCGAAACCGTTCAAATGGCGCCGCTTCAAAAACCATTTTTTGATTACTATTCGGCCGCGTTCTCGCGCGAGCCGGCGCCTCAACAACCCGGCACAACCAGCTCCGAGGAACAGAAAAAACATTAAGCGGCGGGGGCTGGGCCGCCAGAACTGTCCCGACGCCCGGCTGTCGCAGCATCCCTCAACGGGCCTGGGTCTTTCGAGGAGCTGCAACAGGAGGTTGCCATGTCTGCCCGCAGTCGAAAGTATTTGATGACTGCCGTTGTCGTTGTAGTGGTGCTGGCAATACTGTGTGTGCTGGTGGTTCCCACGCTGGTGGACGTCAACCGCTATCGTCCTCAGGTCGCGGCGCTGCTTGAGAGCAGTACTGGAAAGCCTGCCCGGATCGGGCGGCTGCATCTCACCCTCTTTCCTCATATCGCCATCCAGGTTGATGACTTTGCTTTGGAGAATCCCAAAGGCTTTCCGCCCGGCGACTTCTTCAAGGCGCAACGAATCGATGCGCTGCTTGAGACAGGTCCGCTTTTGCATCGGCAGATCGTCATTCAATCCCTGCTCGTGAAAGGGCCTGTAATCCACCTGCTCAGCAATTCGGCAGGCAGATGGAACTATGAGAACCCTGCAACTCCAGCCAGCAAGAACCCCGGCGCGCCGCAAAACGGCGGACCCAGCTTTTCACTGGGCGCCATTTCCCAGGTCAACATTGACGACGGCCAGGTGACGATCGCCAACCTGCTGCCCTCCGGCGCTGTGGGGCCCACTTATTTCGACGGGCGCGGAATCTCATGCCGCTTCCACGACGTGAACATCAACGCCCTCTCCGCGCCAGCTTCTTCTTCAGGACCTTCCAGCGGCGGGCGCATCGTCCCCGCCAGCAACAATCCGGCGCCATCGGTCGCCCACGGCTCGTTTCACGCGGACTCCCTGCGATTTGGGAACATCCAGGCAACATCGGTGGACTCCGGCATCCAGGTTTTCCCCAAGCAGGCTTATCTGGACCCTCTCGCTCTGAAGCTGGCAGGCGGATCAGTCAAGGGAGACGCGGCTTCAGACTTCTCGCAGGAAAATCCGCTCTTCAGCGCCCGGACCTCTTTCCAGAAAATCGACGTGGCGCAACTGCTCAACACCATCCCGGAGGCGCGCGGCAAGATGTCGGGAACCATGGAAGGGAACCTCGATCTGCAGGGCGAAGCTGCCCATTCGAGTGATCCGCTGGCCGGACTTAGGGGCACAGGCAAAGTGAGCATTCGCGACGGAAGGCTTCCCACTCTGCAACTGAACAAGAACCTGCTGGTCCTGGTCCGGATAGCGGGCGTGGGAGCAACCTCTGGCGATCCGGCTTCATTCTCCTCAATCTCGGCGGACCTCAATCTTGCGAACCAGCAACTCGCCAGCCAGCGCATCGCAATCGTGAGCACGGACGTGAACGTGAATGCATCCGGCGTGCTGGACATCGCGAAATCCAACCTGATGAAATATGCCGGAACGGCCCTGGTGCCGGCGCGGCAAGGCGAATTAACCAATCTCGTCGCCAATATTTCAGGCGCCAGCTTCGCCAACGGCAAGCTCTCATTCCCATTTGAGCTGCACGGTACGCTCGACAACCCCAGGTTTTCTCTCAAGACTGGAAAGGGTGTCCTGGGTGGACTGCCCGCTCCGGCCGGCGGACAGGGATCCCCAGCCGGCAACACCATCCAGAACCTTATGAACCTGTTCCAGAAAAAGAAGTCAACCACGAACCCTCCGAAATGATCGGGGCACCATTTTGGCGGAGAGATAATCTTGTGCCGTCATCCGGCCAGATAAAATTGCATTTCCAAGCCTCCAATCGCGCCACGCAGCCAATCCAACTGGAGCTACAGGTTACGCCGGGATGAACCCAGGCTAATGCATCCTCGCTCAATTTCAGAATCAGCACGATTGTTGCAATCTGTGCGATGATAGACCTCTTGTCTGTGGCTTGCATTTCCATAACACCCGAATCATCTGATGACCATATCTGACGGCATTCTTCTGTTCTTCGCGGCGCTTGCGGCGGGTATTCAAAATTCGATCGCCGGCGGTGGAACGTTCTTCTCATTTCCCGCCCTGATCTTTGCCGGCGTTCCGCCCATACAGGCCAATGCAACATCCACAATCGCTTTATGGCCCGGGATCCTCGCCAGCGCCGGTGCCTATCGAAAGAAGATGCCTCGCAACGCACGGATCCTGGCGCCTCTGTGCCTAGTCAGCGCCCTCGGCGGATATTTCGGGGCCCATCTGCTGCTTCACACCCCGCAACGCACCTTTATGCGCCTGATACCTTTCCTGTTCCTCGGGGCCACCCTGCTGTTCGCATTCGGGAAGAGCGGAACAAGCCGTTCAAAGCACGCCGAAGGAACAGGCAACCCCTCATGGAGAGCCATGGCCGGGTTGAGCGCGATCCAGTTTGCCATCGCAGTTTACGGAGGTTTTTTCGGTGGCGGGATTGGAATTCTCATGCTCGCTTTTTTGACCTTTTTGCCGCTCGGGGACATTCACTCGACGAACGCATTGAAAACCGTCCTCGCGGCCATGATCAACCTCGTCGCCGTCATTGCCTTCATCGTGGCGCGAATCGTCTACTGGCCACAGGCAGTCGTGATGCTGGCAGGGGCCGCGATCGGTGGCTATGGCGGAGCGCATTTTGCCCAAAAACTCAATCCCTCGCACGTTCGGACTTTTATCGTTTGCGTTGGCCTGGTCATGTCCTTTTATTTCCTTTGGCGCTACTTCTGAAGCCGGGCCCGGCTTTCTATCGTACCGCCTCGCCAAGCGCCGTCGCCAGCCACAACAGCCCATCTGCTTGGGTGCGGGGCTTGGGATTACAATTCGCTTATCCATCAAAAATACACTGGCAGCCTGCAGAAAAGACGAGTAGAATCCCGCTATTGGCGCCCGGGCTGGTCTTGCCCAGAAACGGGCCTGCACGTCTCTGTTCGTCTCAAGCTGACCAAAGGAGGCACTCTATGCCCAAAACGGATTCGTCAACGAAAAAGGCTATCAACCGGCTGATCATGTATCCGGCACTGATCACACTGGGGGTCACCCTGCTCAGGCTCGTCGGAGAGTTGTTGCACTGGTCAAGCATCCTGTTCAGCCGGGTCGAGGGAGGTGGCGCCGCAATCATCGGCATAAGCTGGCTGCCCATCATCTTCGGCCCTTATTTCGCCGTCAAACTGTTTGACCGGAACCTGAGGCCTGCAAGCCACACCAAGACAATCCTGTTTGCGTTTGCGGGTTTCGTGGTCCTTCTCTGTGGCGCCACGGTTGCATTTGCCCCTGTGGTCCATTTTAGCGGCCGCATCCTGGTGGGACTGCTGTTGATGGTCGGGGCTGCCGCGCTTCAGTATCTCCCCTGGCGCGAGCTGGCACAGACGCTGATTTCGTATGCCTATCTGGCGCGCGTCCCCGTCGTCATCGTCATGTTTTTCGCCATGCAGGGCCATTGGGGCACCCATTATGACGCCGTGCTGCCGCCGTTCGACCAGCTTCCCTTCTGGACGAAATATCTGTACATCGCCGTGGCTCCGCAACTCATCATGTGGGTCGTCTATACGATGACGCTCGGCGCGCTCGTCGGCGGAATTTATGTCGCCGTCGTCCGACGGCAACCTCATGCCAGAGCCTCCGTCGAAACCAGCGCCTAAGGGCCGCTCAAGTGGTGTAGAAACCTTGCCACGGTGTCCCGCACGTGCAGCGCGCCGTCATACTCGGTGCGCAACAGCCGGCCGGTCCGGTGCGCGCGAAGCTGGGGGTCCTCGCCCGTCGGAAGACTGTTCGCCACGCCAATCAGGCTCCGCTGGAGGCTGGTGAGTGGCGCGGAAGATGCGACCCCCGTCCCAGCAGCCGTCGAAATCTCCTCGACGCTCGGCTCCCGCAGGCTTTCCTGGATAATTCTGCTGTGGACCGAAGTTGAAACGTCCTCCGGCGTGTCGGCCCTGGCGCTTGCGAGGTCAGCCACACCGGAAAACGCCCTGGCTGCTTCATCACGCCTGGTCAGGAATGAATCGAGCTTAAAAAGTTCCTTCAGCGTAGCGGGGACCGAGGCGTGGTCAAAGGTTTCGCCGACGATCGCTCCCTTCCCGATGTAAGGAGAGATCAGAATGGCCGGAACGCGCACACCGTACCGATCGAACTTGAATTGAGATTGGTAGTTGTCCGGCGGCGTTGCCGCCGTGGGCGGGACATGGTCATAGAACCCGCCGTGCTCATCGTAAACGATCAGCAGCAGGCACTTTTCCCACAGCGGTGACGTCCGCACGCAGTGGTAAACGTCCGCGATCAGCGCCTCGCCGGCTTTGACGCCGTGCGGCGGATGCTGGTCATTGGCGCTGCCAAACCACCAGAAATATTTCGGTTCAATAAAGGAATAGCTCGGCAGCTTTCCCTGCTTCGCATCTTTCCTGAACTGGCCATAGCTCTTGAAATTGTTTCGCAGCGCGTCGGTATCCAAACGCTGGAGTTCCCAGGTCTGCGAAATTTCGTGGTAATAGTTCGACCACGTCCGGCCCGCCGCCGACAGGTTTTCAAAGATGGACCGCATGTCGTAATTGTGAAGCTGGCTGTTGTCCAGATAGCCTTTGGACGTTGCAGCATGCGCAAAGAAGCGATTGGGCCAGGTGGGGCCGGGCACCGAGGAATACCAGCGCTTGCACACCGCAAATTCTTTGGCAAGCGTCGTGAGCACCGGCAGATTGGCTGGATCGAAACAATCCATGATGGCGGGCGCCGTGGAGAGGGTAACGTCATCTTGTTGCGCGTAGTTGAAGATGAATCCCCTGTTTGCGCCAATCGCATCGGAAGGCGGAGGACCACTGGGATTGCTGAAAAGCTGAACATTGACATCATGAAACCCGTGGCCAGGATCGTGGGGCGTAACGTCTTGAGCGTTTCGGGTCACGACAACCTTGTTGTTCGGGCCTGGCGGCACGCTGGGATCGATGGGGTTCCACTCTCCGCCCGTCAGGCCATCAATGTCATAGCCCGGCTCCTGCAGCCAGCCCAGCATGTGATCGAAGGAGCGGTTTTCCATCATCAGAACGATGACGTGTTCGATATCCTGCGGCATGAAGACTGTCCCCGGTGAGATTTCGATTTCTCTCTGCAGTCACTCTGAGACCTTCGTCCGTGTCATTCCGAGCCCGTTCGCCCTCCTTTTGCGAACGGTCCCGAGCACTGCGAGGGGGCTCAAGGTAAACTCTGCGAGGAATCTGCCGCTTCGCAAACGGAGGGCGAAACAGGCCCAGCATGAGGGGGCGTTTGAATCAACGTCGTCCCAAACTGTGCTCTGAAATTTCCTTTTGGGCCATTTTCGCCCTCTAGTGTTTTCAATAAGATCGGTAGCTTTGTTTTCCGGTTCGTTTCCGGTTCGTTTTTCCCACAGCTACGTGTTTTCAACAACTTCTCCGCTTCGTTTTCCGGTTCGTTCCGGTTCGTTTTTTGGCCACTTTTCTTTGTTTTCAGCAACTTCTCCGGTTCGTTTTTCAAAAAAGGTATTCTTTTTGGTTTTTGCTCTCAACAATTGGCAGTGAAAATGGCCTTGGTTTGCCTCGCAAAGTTCCTATCTTTACCGACGCCCATTCGCCACCCGCCACCGGAAAGAACACCGGGCCAATGATGGAACGTGCGCCACAAACACCGCGCTTCCTTCCCTGATCCTGGGCCGCCAATTTCGCTGTTTAACCTGGCAGGTTTTTGCCCGCCCCTCGGCAAGACGTGTCCCCGGCCCCGCGCCTTACCGGGAAGCAGTTATTAGGACTACCATGCTAGCCGACGAAAGTCAAGCAAATTCGGCGGAATTCCGGCCATCGCGCAGGGACCTTCTCGATCCGACAGACCTCCCGATTCTGCTGTTGCAATATCAGGGCGGTGGTATAATTGAGTTGCGGTGTGATGAGCGGAAGACTGGAAGCGGTCCTCAAAGAAAAACTTGCCGTGGCTAAAAAAACCGCTTGCGTTCGTACGTAGTTTTCGGTAGGATTATTAATTGCCAGAATGAAGGTGGGGGCAGAAGCTTCCTCATCATTGCGGGTCACACAAACGGAGGTCAATACGCAGAAGACTTTCGGATAGGGATTTGAAGCACGCCGGGTCCATGCAACCGAGAATTTCCCGCCTGTTTCAAATTCCTTAACAAACAAAAAGTCGGCTTCGGAGTGAGCAAGCAATGCCGTCTCTTTTTTTCAATGGACGGCAGGGCCTTGATGTTGAATCGCGGGTGCTGAGTTCGGCTTTTCGCATTGAAGAGCGAAACCCAGCATCTGAGAGTAACGCCGGACGAAGTTCGGCGCTCAGTCTGGAAAACGAGGTCAGGTGGAGCATTTAAGCTGCCGCCTGATACTCAGCGATCTTTGAAAACTGAATAGTGCGACGTCTACATGTGCTCAACTGTCCGGCGGATATCCGGACAGAGTATAGCGAAGGCGAATCTGCGCAACGGAGCTTTCAGCGTTCAGCAATCAGCGTTCAGTAAAGGCTGACGGCTGAAAACTGATGGCTTTCTGTGTGTTGAGCAGATTTTATGGTCAAGCTACTAAGGGCGTACGGTGGATGCCTTGGCGCCAGACGGCGAAGAAGGACGTGGCTACCTGCGATAAGCCTCGGTGAGGGGGAAGCACCCATTGACCCGGGGATTTCCGAATGGGGAAACCCGACTGGGCAAAACCCAGTCACGGCCCGCTGAATCCATAGGCGGGTGCGAGCAAACCCAGGGAAGTGAACCATCTCAGTACCTGGAGGAAGAGAAAGCAACAGCGATTCCGCTAGTAGCGGCGAGCGAAAGCGGAACAGCCCAAACCCAGCCTTCCTTTGAAATTTCAGATTTGAAATTTGAGATTTCAAAGGAGGGTTGGGGGTTGTAGGGCGCGCGCCGGTGCAGAACCATAGAGTTACCAATCCAGCGGCTAGCCGAACGGCTTGGAAAAGCCGGTCATAGAGTGTGATAACCACGTAGGTAAAAGCTGACTGGACTTTAGCGCGCGTACCTGAGTACCGCGGGACACGAGGAATCCCGCGGGAATCTACGGGGACCATCCCGTAAGGCTAAATACGTGCTGGCGACCGATAGTGAACAAGTACCGTGAGGGAAAGGTGAAAAGAACCCCTGCGAGGGGAGTGAAATAGTACCTGAAACCGTATGCCTACAAGCAGTCGAAGGGCCACGTCCCGGTGGCAACATCGGGGCAAGCCTGACGGCGTGCCTATTGCATAATGAGCCGGCTAGTTATTGTCCGTCGCAAGGTTAAGCAATGATTCCCGCCTCGGCGGGAGGAGCGAGCCGTAGCGAAAGCGAGTCTGAACAGGGCGACAAGTGGCGGGCAATAGACGCGAAGCGGGATGATCTACCCTTGGTCAGGGTGAAAGTCGCGTAACAGCGACCGGAGGCCCGAACCGGTGTTGGTTGAAAACAGCTCGGATGAACTGAGGGTAGGGGTGAAAGGCTAATCAAATTCCGTGATAGCTCGTTCTCCTCGAAATAGCTTTAGGGCTAGCCTCGGACGATTGCTCGCGGTGGTAAAGTACTCGATGGACTAGGGTCTGTTAACAGATACCGAATCCAACGAAACTCTGAATGCCGCGAAGTCTA
>DASTAW010000005.1 GCA_035712365.1 Terriglobia bacterium | reverse complement strand
GGGCCGCACAGGTTCAGGTGTATGGACAGCAGAAATTCGCCGTGCGAGCGCAGCTCGATCCCAACCGCCTCGCGGCGCTTGGTATTGGGTTGGATGAAGTCGCGGAGTCCATTCAAAACGGCAACGTGAACCTGCCCACCGGCACGCTGAGCGGGGCGCGACGCGCCTATTCGGTTGAAGCGAGCGGTCAATTGGAGAATGCCGCGGCCTATCGGCCGTTGACCATCGCTTACCGCAATGGCGCTCCGGTGCGGCTCGATTCCGTTGCGCGGGTGCTCGACGCCACGGAGAACGACAAGTCCGCCGCCTGGGTGGGCAAGAATCTCGAGCGCGGCATCGTGCTCGCGGTTTTCAGGCAGCCGGGCTCCAACGCTGTGGAGCTTGCCAACGCCGTTCGCGCGGTATTGCCCGCGCTGCGCGATCAGCTGCCGCCGGGGCTGAATCTGCGCATTCTTTACGACCGCTCGCAAACCATTCAGGCCTCGGTTCACGACGTGAAGATCACGCTCCTGATCTCGCTCGTGCTCGTCGTGATCGTCATTTATCTCTTCCTGCGGTCCGCGCGCGCGGCATTCATTCCGAGTATCGCGATTCCACTGTCGCTCGCCGGCACCTTCGCGGTGATGTACCTGTTGAATTTCAGCCTCGACAACCTTTCGCTCATGGCGTTGACGCTGTGCGTGGGCTTCGTGGTGGACGACGCCATCGTCATGCTGGAGAACATTGTGCGGCACATGGAGCTGGGCGAAGGCGTGATGGAAGCCGCGCTGAACGGCTCGAAGGAAATCAGTTTCACCATTCTTTCGATGACCTTGTCTCTGACTGCCGTTTTTATTCCCATCCTCTTCATGAGCGGGATCATGGGGCGCCTGCTGCACGAATTTGCGGTCACCATCATGAGCGCGGTGCTGGTGTCGGGGCTGGTGTCACTGACGCTGACGCCCATGCTCTGCAGCCGCTTCCTGCGTCATCCGCGAGAGCAGAGACACGGCCACTTGTTTGAAGTTTCCGAGCGATATTTTAATTATTTTCGGGACGGTTATGACTGGAGCCTGCGCGGCGTTCTCCGGCATCGTTTTCTGGTTCTTGTCGCATCGATCCTTATCCTGGTTCTCACCGGATACCTGTTTATACTGATCCCGAAAGGGTTTTTGCCCAGCGAGGACAGCGGAGGAATTTTTGCTTTCAGCATGGCGGCCCAGGGCACATCATTTGAGCAAATGAAGAAGATCCAGAGGCAGGTCGCCGATATCGTTGGGGACAACACGAATGTGAGCTCGGTGTTTGCGCTGGCAGGCGCCGGCGGGCCTTCCGGCGGCAGCAATTCCGGGATCTTCTTCGCCCATTTGAAGGACCATCCGTCCGCCAGCCAGCAATTCATTGCCGGATTTAAGAATTTCCTCCATATTCCTCACAAGCCCTTCGGCCCCGAATACCGGATGGTCGACACGGACGCAGTTATTCAGCAGTTGCGTCCCAAGCTTGCCACTATTCCGGGTGTGTTAGTCTTCATGCAAAATCCTCCGCCCATCCAGCTCAGCGCGCACCTGACCAAGAGCCAGTATCAATACACTCTGGAGGGGCCGGACACCACGGAGCTTTACCAGGTTTCAAAGAATATTGAAGCGCAAATCCGCAAGCTTCCGGGTTTCCTGGATGTGACTTCCGACCTCGAGATCAACAACCCGCAGGTGAACATCCATATTGACCGCGACAAGGCCCAGACCCTGGGGGTGTCGGCGTATCAGATCGAGAACGCGCTGACCACCGCCTACGGGCAAGGCCGTATTTCAACGATCTATGCTCCCAACAACGAATACTGGGTGATTTCCGAGCTGGAACCCCAATACCAGGCCAACCCCAATGACCTGTCGCTGCTTTACATCCGATCAACCAGCGGGCAGCTCATTCCCCTGAATACCGTGGCCTCCATCACGGAGGGCCTCGGGCCGCTTTCCGTCAATCACTTTGGCCAGCTTCCCTCGGTGACCATCTCCTTCAACCTTGCGCCGGGAGTGGCCCTTGGCGACGCGGTCTCGGGAGTTGACCGGATCGCGCGTGAAGGGCTTCCGGCTGACATCAGCGCGAGTTTCGAAGGCACGGCCCAGCAGTTCCAATCGTCGCTGGTCGGCCTCGGCATTCTGTTGATTGCCACCGTCCTGGTTATTTACCTGGTCCTTGGCATCCTCTACGAAAGCTTTATCCATCCCATCACGATCCTGTCGGGCCTGCCCTCGGCGGCCCTCGGCGCTCTGGTTACCCTGCTGGCCTTTCATATGGAGCTCGACCTGTATGGGTTTGTCGGCATCATCATGCTGATTGGTATTGTGAAGAAGAACGCCATCATGATGATTGACTTCGCGCTCGACGCCCAGCGGACCGGCGGCAGGTCAACGACGGAAGCCATCTATCACGGCGCCATCGTTCGTTTCCGTCCCATCATGATGACGACGTTTGCCGCCCTGATGGGGATCCTGCCCATCGCCCTCGGCCTGGGCGCAGGCGCTGAGTCACGCCGGCCGCTGGGTATGGCCGTGGTCGGCGGCCTTATCTTCTCGCAGATTATTACGTTGTATATCACCCCCGTGTATTACACGTATCTGGACCAGTTCCAGCACTGGCTTGGCAGCCGGTTCCAGCGCCGGCGGGCTGAGGGTGACGTCGAGGCCCCTGCGCCGGTCCCGGAATCCGTCCACGGCTGAAACGGGGCAGGGACCGAGCGACCGTTGGCATGAACCATAAAACTGCATACACCTCAGAAATTCGTGGTGGGAATATTTCCTGGTGGTATAATACTGCTCTCTTCATGCAATTAGAAGGCTGGATGTCTGGTCTGCACAACGGCTTTTAGATCCTGAACACAGAAACTGGCGGAAGTTAAAAACCCAACAAGGAGCCCACTATGAGACGGAAAAAGGACCGGCACGGGAAAGCTGGGCCGGAGAAGTCTGCATTGACGCGCCGGGATTTCCTGAAGGGGGCCGGTGTTACGGTATCGGGCAGCCTGCTGGTTGGCGGCGCCGTCGCAAGCGCCGCACCTCCCGGCTCGGAGGCTGGATTTGTAGGCCCAGGGGCCGTTCCCGTAACTCTTCGCGTAAACGGAAAGGTCCACAAGTTGAATCTTGAGCCGCGCGTCACGCTGCTGGACGCCTTGCGCGACCGGCTGTCGATCACCGGTTCCAAAAAAGTTTGTGACCGCGCCACCTGTGGGGCCTGCACCGTGATGATTGACCGCCAGCCCGTCTACGCCTGCACGGTGCTGGCCATCGAGGCCCAGGGGCACAACATCACCACCATCGAAGGGCTCGCCAGCGAGGGAAAGCTCGCGCCGGTGATGGAAGCCTTTGTCCAGCACGACGCCCAGCAGTGCGGATTCTGCACGCCGGGCTTTGTGATGGCCTGCACGGCTTACCTGGAGCGAGACCAGAATCCGACGATGGAAGAAGTTGCCAAGAACCTGGGTGGGAACATCTGCCGCTGTGGGACTTACCGGGGCATCCGGCATGCGGTCCTTGAAGCTGCGAAGGGAATGAAGGGAGGCGCTCATGGCAACGTGTAAATATGATTGGCCGCCGGAAGGACACCGCGAGTTGATCGGGAAAAGCATCGAGCGGATTGACGGTCCTGAGAAGTCGAGCGGCCGGGCCCAATATACCTACGACACCAACCCGTCCGGAAGACTGATCGCCAAACTCTGCAGTTGCCCCTACGCCCATGCCAAAGTCACCTCGATTGACGTTTCTGCCGCTGAGAAGCTTCCCGGCGTGAAAGCAGTCCTGGTTGTTCATCCGGCTGGAGATGAAATCCAATGGGCCGGGGACGAAGTTGCGGTGGTTGCCGCTACAACGGAGGAAATCGCTGAGGACGCGGTCCGCCTGATCAAGGTTGAATATCAGCAGCTTCCGCACCTGGTGCGCGACGAAGATTTGCAAAAAGCGCAGGATGCCGGCCGGACCAAAGAGGGCGGCGAGCAGACGGCCGGCGACCCGGCCAAGGCCTTCCAGGATGCCGATGCCGTCGTCTCCGAAGGCACTTATGGTGTGCCGGTGATCACTCACTGCTGCCTGGAGTCACACGGAAACGTGGTGGAGTGGCCGGATGCGAAGTCGATCAGGATCTGGTCATCCACGCAGAACGTTTCCGGCGGTCCCGGCCAGTTGGGCCAGGGACTGCGATTGAAGAAAGTGGACGTTGAAGACAACAACATTGAAACCATCTGTAACTACATTGGGGGTGGGTTTGGCAGCAAATTCTCTCCCGACCGTTGGGGCATTGAAGCGGCGCAACTTTCCAAGATGGCGGGCGGCGCGCCGGTCCGGCTGATGCTGGACCGCGACAGAGAATTGATGATGGCCGGATGCCGTCCTTCAGCCTACGCAAAGGTCCGTGTAGCCGCAACGAAGGACGGGACGCTGACGGCGTGGGATTCGGAGTCCTGGGGGACCGGCGGCCCCGGACCGGCAGGACATCCTCCGCTGCCTTACGTCATTGAGCCTCCCAACCGCCACTGGAAGCATACGGCGGTCCTGGCCAATATCGGCGAAGCGCGCGCCTGGCGAGCGCCAAACCATCCTCAGGGATGTTTGATCACGATGAGCGCCCTGGACGATATGGCCCACAAGCTCCAGATGGATCCCGTCGAGCTTCTGTTGAAAAACGTGAATCTGGCGCCGGAAGTTCTGCGGAAATCGTACACAGACGAGCTGCACAAGGCTGCGGAACTTGCCGACTGGAAGAAGAACTGGCATCCCCGTGGCGACAAAACCGCCGGGCACGTCAAGCGAGGCATGGGCGTGAGCATGCACACGTGGGGCGGACGCGGCCACAACAGCACGTGCAGCATCACGATTCGTCCGGACGGTTCTGTCACCGCGCAACTGGGAAGCCAGGACCTGGGGACGGGGACCCGCACCGTGATTGCAATTAGCGTGGCGGAGACGCTTGGCCTTCCGGTTGATGCGGTGAAGGTTGAGATTGGCACCAGCAAATATCCAGCCTCGGGCGCGAGCGGCGGAAGCACCACGGTGGGCGGAGTCTCCACATCCACGCGCCGCGGCGCTGTTGATGCGCGCGATGAACTGTTCGCCGCGGTAGCTCCATCACTCGGCGCTCAACCCGCGGACCTGGAGGCCTGGAATGGAAAGATCCAGGTGAAAAGCGATCCCTCGAAGAGCCTGACATGGAAAGAGGCCTGCGCCAAACTGGGAGTGAAAACCGTTCAGACTACGGGCAGAAATCCCGGTCCCTGCCACCTGGGTGACAGCGGCGTGGGCGGGGTGCAGATTGCGGACGTCTCGGTGGACACGGAGACGGGCCAGGTGAAGGTGAACCGCCTCGTCGCCGCGCAGGACTGCGGCCTGATCATTGACATGAAGACGGCCGAAAGCCAGGTGTACGGCGCGCTGATCATGGGCGTCACTTACGCGTTGTTTGAGCAGAAAGTGATGGACGAGACGCTCGGTGTGATGCTTAACCCGAACATGGAGTTCTACAAGCTGGCCACGATCGGCGATTTTGGAGAATTCATCGTCCACATGATGACAGGGCCTGGATATGATGAGCGAGGCGTGATCGGACTTGGCGAGCCGCCAGTGATTTCTCCCGGGGCGGCCATATCCAATGCTGTCGCCAATGCCATCGGCGTCCGGGTACCTACTCTTCCACTGACCCCTGACAAGGTCCTTGCGGCACTTGAGAAAGGAGAGATGGCCTGATGCAAGCCTTCGAATACGCAAGTCCAAAGAGCGTGCAGGGCGCCGTCAAGCTGCTGGGCAGCAGTTGGGGCGGCACCGAGATTATGGCTGGAGGAACCGACCTGATCAGCGCCATGAAGGACGGGGTGGTGACTCCCAAACGCGTGGTGAGCCTGAAGAATGTGAAGGCGCTGGACCAGATTCGCACGTCAGGAGGATTGCGGCTGGGAGCGCTGGTGACCATCCGCCAGCTCCTGGATTCTGCGGTCCGGCAAAATTACCCCGGAATCTACCAGGCGGCGGATGGCGTTCGCGGCGAACAGATGCGCCACATGGGAACCGTGGGCGGCGAACTGCTTCAGCGGCCCCGTGACTGGTACTTCCGCAATGGGTACGGCCTGCTGGCGCAGCACGATGGCAAGCCGCTGATTCCCGACGGCCAGAATTACTACTCGGCTATTCTGGGCAATTCCGGGCCGGCCTATTTTGTAAATCCGTCCAGCCTGGCTCCCATCCTGATTGCGCTGGATGCCAAAGTGACACTGCACGGACCGGAGGGCCAACGCGAGGTGGAACTGAGCAAGTTCTACCAGACGCCAAAGTCGGAAGACGAACGCGAATACGTGATCAAGCCGGACGAAATCCTGACAGAAATCACGGTGGCGGCCGGTGGCGCCAAAACTGCGACGTACGAAATCCGGGAAAAGGAGGGCCTGGACTGGCCTCTTGCGGCCGCAGCCGTGGCGTTGCAGATGGACGGAAACACCGTGAAGAGCGCCCGCGTGGTCCTAGGGCACGTGGCGCCCGTTCCCTGGCCCTCTCCTGAGGCCGAAGAAGCCCTGAACGGGAAGGAACTTAGTGAGGAAGTGGCGGACGCTGCCGGCAAAGCGGCGGTGAGCAAAGCGACGCCCTTGAGCCAGAACGGTTACAAAGTGCAGCTCGCCCGCGTAGCCGTAAAGCGCGCCCTGATGAGTGCAGCGAAAGGAGAAGCGTGATATGCCTGAACCTTTGAACGCCAATATCATTGGTCACGCCACGTGCCGTTGCCTTCATTCGAAGGAAACGTTTATCCACGCTGAGCCTGATCCCAGGATTCCCAGCATGAGCAGCGGCATTCACTGGTGCGTTCACACCCACACGTGCCTGGGGCCAGATGGCCAGATTGCCGAACCTGAAAGCTGCAAACCCGGCCGGAGCTGCTACGACCCTCTTTAGGCCTCCGGTCACCCTGTCCACAGAGTGCATCGTGAGAGTGCGGGTGTGCGCTTGCAAAAGTGCATGCCTCGCGCCCTTCATCTCAACTTTTCCAGTTACCTAAGGAGCTTTTAGGGCATCTTAGGGTTGATGCCTTATTTTATCCTGAGCTAAAATATTGGTATCCCGTTTTGGGGCAACAACGCATAAGCAGTTGAAGGAGGTCAAATATGCGGAACGTTTTCGGGGCAGGTCTGGCGGCTTTTATTCTTCTGGGGCTGGCGGTGGTTCCGGCGAAGGCGGCCGTGACCGGCGATTATCTGGAAGTTAGGAGCGCGGACGTGTGGACAGGACCTTGCTATGCCAATTCAGAGGTTGATCTGACTGGGAAGCAGGCGATCCTGGCGTGGAAGATCAATAAAGGATCATGGGAAGGTACTGATTTGAGCGGCTTGACGGTGGTTGCGGTGGTGAAAGCCAAAGCAACTCTCGGAGATCCATACCGGAATCCCTATCCGAGCGAATCGGTGCTGATTCTTGACCGTGCTGCCACCTCGCAGCAGCGGGAAGCTCTGGTGAGCTTCGTGAAGGCGCGGGCAGGCAAGCTGGTGGACCGCGTGGTGCGCGTGGACATCGCTCCCATCAGTCTGGAAGTGGGTCAAGGAGCAGACCACGGGACCGACGTGCTGAAGGCGGGCGACCTCGCCGTGGTGAAAACACGTTCCCTGTGCCAGGGTGACATCATGTGCGGCAATGAGACGGTGTATTATCCGCCTCTGACCCGGACTAACCACTCGATGCCGGCGTTCAGCGAGGAAGACGCGTTTAACGGCCAGGGCCTGGGCGTCGTGTGGACCAACCGGAATGCTCGCAGCGCCTTTGTCGGCACCTTTACGGACTGACGCGTTCGAGGGTGATGAAAGAATGCGCCTCCAGAATGGGAAGCGGTAAGTGTTCCTGCTTCCCGTTCCATCTGCTCCAAAATCCGGCAAGTCACTCAGGGAGGTTCTAGATGCGACGGCTCGTAGCTTTTTCGGCGGCTTCTATTCTGGCTCTCGGCGTTGCTGCCTTCGCTCAGGGCACCTACAAAATACAGGCGACCCAGGGTCCGCCTGGAGGTGATGTCCCGCAAGCCATCCAAACCAATCTTCGGCCGCAAGGCGAGAGCCTTGTAGACAGTTCCGGGAAGTCGCTGTGCGAAGTGTGGTTGCGCAAGGACCTTGCGCCCGCCTCGAGCCCCGAAACGGCGTCGAATGTCCTTTACGGCAAGATCGCGCAGGGATCGCTGGTGGGCGTGATTCATTTCCCGGAAGATTCAAAAGACTATCGCGGACAGGCCATCAAGGCGGGATATTACACCCTCCGCTATGAGCTGGTTCCGGAGGACGGAAACCATATGGGCGTCAGCCAGTACCGCGATTTCCTCCTCCTCACGCCCGCTGCCAAGGACACGGACGCCGACAAGGCTGTATCGTTCGACGACGCCCTCAAGCTGTCGCGCCAGGCCACCGATACCGGACATCCAGGCGTGATGATCATGGATTCGGTGAGCGACAGCAACAAGACGTTCCCGGCTGTGTTCCAGGACTACTCCCAGAACTGGGCGCTGCAGATGGAGTCGCAGCTTGGGAACGGATCAAAATTGCCGCTGGCAATTGTGCTGGTGGGGCAGTACCAGGGCTGACGGGCCTCGCGCTCCAGCCGTCAGCGGTGGAGAGCATTATGAAGTTCCTAAAAGCCGTTTCTCCGGCGAATAATTTGCCGGGCGCGTTAAGCCCCCCGCCTCGTCATCTTGCACTCGTGGCGCTGTTGATGTGTGGTCTTGCGCTCTTATTGGGCGCCGGCCCGGCCCGTGCCGCGGACACTCAAGCTTCCCAGAAAACCCTGCAAGGGAAACTTCTGTTCCTTCAAGGAAGCGGTCCGGTGGTGAAAACCGCGACGAAACAAATTCCTCTGGCCGGCCGTTATGATTATATTTTCCGCACGCTCGAAGACCAGCGGCTTCGAAACGATGATGTGCGGCTGAAAGGCGAGTATCAGGCGGACGGAAATTTCCGTGTGGACAACATCTTCACCGTCCACAATGGAGAGGTCTATCGCGTCCGATATTATTGCGAGACCTGCAACATCGTAGGACAAGGGCCGGGAAATTGCGTCTGCTGCCAGCAGCCTACTGAGCTTCAGGAAATTCCAGTCAACAAGAGCGACACGAAAGTCCTGATCACACACTGACGGCGCCGCTTTCTGCTGGCCCAACGGTTGGTTATGTCGTTGGGGTTCGTGTGTTGGAATCTGCTCGACAGCGCGGAAAGCGTACAAAATGGCCCATGTGTGGTTAGGGAAATTGGGAGGCAGCCGGTCAAATGATTTTAGAGGTGGCAATTCTAAATGTGCGGAACGGACAGGAAAGTGATTTCGAGGCCGCAATGCAAGCTGCTCGCCCGCTGATCGCAGCCACGCCCGGTTTTAGGAGCATCAAAGTCCGGCGATGTGTTGAAAGGCCCAATCGCTATTTGCTGTCGGTTACGTGGCAGAATCTGGAGAACCATACTGTAGATTTTCGCAAGTCCGAGCGATATCAAAAATGGCGCGATCTCTTGCACCATTTCTACGACCCGTTCCCTACCGTTGAGCATTACGGGGACCCGCTGGATATCGGATCGGAAGCCTCGGACTAGTTCAGCCTTTGCTTGCCGTTGACACTTTCGCCGTCTCAATGGTTAGATAAAACGAGGCGTCAAAATCTCAACCGCCTTGTGGTGAGCGTAGCTCAGCCGGTAGAGCGCCAGATTGTGGATCTGGAAGTCGCGGGTTCGAACCCCGTCGCTCACCCCAATATTCCTGCCTGTAACATTCTCCGGCAACTTTGCAATCGAGTGCTCTGAAGTGTCAGCAGGTGAAGAAAGAAGGGGTCAGGTTGCCATCCGGAGTTTTGATCTCGCCAGCAGCGTTGTTTCACCCTTCTGCACCACACGGCCTTCCTGCTGGGTTACTTCAAGATGGAGCGTCACGATTGCCTTTCCCTTGCTGGACAGGCGTTTCTCGATGACGGTGATTCTGGCGCCGATCCGGTCGCCGGCGAAGATCGGGCCGGTGAACTGCCAGTTCCACCCGAGCGATGCGGCCACCATCAGGCGAACCGAGGCCCGGTTCTTAAGTCCATCGGCAAGCGCCAATCCCAGCAGCCCGTGCGCAACGCGCCGCGGAAAGCCCTGCGCGCGCGCAAAATCGTCGTCCATGTGAACGTCAAAAAAATCTCCGGACAGTCCGGCGAAATTGACGATGTGGGCCTCGGTGACCATAATACGCCCTGTTTCAAACCAGTCGCCCTCGTGAAGGTCTTCAAACCAGTAGTCGCCCGGCGGCAGTTGCCTGCCTTTTGCATCCTCCATCGCAATCTTGCCTTTCAGTTTGAGCTGGCGTTTTGGCATAAGCTGTTCACACAAAACAGGCGTCGGCCATCTGTTTGACCTCATCGACGATCGGCCGGAACGCCATGTAGGGAAAAATGTCGCGCTCGGGATCTATTCCCGGTGCAATCTCGGTGAGGCGCAAACCTTCCGCGTCGAGCCGAAACACGCAACGCTCGGTGACGTAGAGGACTTCCTGTTTCTTCTGCCGGGCGTATTGCCCGGAGAAGGTAATGCGTTCCACGGCTTTGACGAACTTCTGAATCCTGCCCGGACTCACGATGCGCAGCTTCCCGCCTTCGAATGCAACCTCGCTGCCCTGGGCGTCAAAAGCGCCGCAGAACACCACGCACTTCGCATTCTGCGCAATTTCCATGAACCCACCGGGACCCACCAGATGGCCGCCCAGGTGCGAGACGTTCACGTTTCCCTCTGCGTCCGCCTCGCCCATGCCCAGGAAGGTCTGGTCGATGCCGCCGCCGCTGTAAAAATCGAATTGGTCCACCGAGGGGACCAGCGCATCGGGGTTGCGCGCAGCCCCAAACAGCCGCTCATCCAGCATGCGGCCGTTGTGGGTGCCCTGTTCGACGCTCATCCAGAGATCGTCTTCGACGCCCTGCTCGGCGATGACGCCGAAGATTCCGCCGGGAATTCCGAACCCAAAATTTACAGATGCTCCGGGGCGAAGCTCCATTGCCGCGCGCCGGGCAATGATGCGCCGCGCGAGTTTAGCGGGGAGTTCGTTGGACAATCGCTTGAGGGGCGCCCGCTGAGAGCCGCTGATGGTGGGATCATAGGGCAGGCCGTAGAACAATTCCTGCGCGGGATCTTCGACCACAGCATCAACCATGATGCCGGGCACGTGTACGCTTCTGGCTTTCAAAGTTCCCGGCTTGACCACCTCGCGGACCTGCGCCAGAACCGTGCCATTAGAATTGTGCGCCGCCATGGCCATGGTGTAAATGTCGAGGTCAACAGCTTCCTCTTCAGGGCTGATGTTTCCCTTCAAGTCGGCATAAGTGCCGCGAATGATGGCGACGTCCACCTTGAAGGGCTTGTAACGCAGCAGCTCGCGCCCATCGATATTCATCAGCTCCACCAGTTCAGACGTGCTCCGTCTGTTGCAGCGGCCGCCATCCTGCCGCGGGTCTACGAAGGTGCCCAGCCCGGTATGGGTAATGAGGCCGGGCCGCCCGGCGCCAATCTCCCGCAGGAGCTGCTGCACCACGCCGCCGGGAAAACAGTAGGCTTCAATCTTTTCGTCGCGGATAAGTTGCTGGATGCGGGCCGACCAGGTGAAATGCGCTGCGATGACCCTGGCCAGCATCCCCTCGTGCGCGAAGCGATTGGCCCCCATTTCGCCTCGGTCGCCGAGCCCCAGGGAGTGGACCAGAGTGATCCCGCGCGGCTCGCCCGTTTCGAGGAAGCGCTTCTCTATGGCGGCAAAAATCGCTTCGGCGGAAGTCATCCCCGCGCCGTTGCCGCTGACGGCCACGATATCGCCGTCCCGAATCATCCTTGCGGCCTCTGCCGCACTGAGGAACCTGGGCTTGCTCATGCTGAAATACTTAGCGGTTTCGAAAAACCGGTTTCCTTTTAGCCCGAAAAGCCGCGATGCCTTCCCTCGAATCCTCCGTCGATCGCGCAAGGCCAGCGGCCGCCGCGTGATGAAGGCTGAAGTCGGCGTGCATGGATTGCAACAAACTTTTCGTCAGGGCCATGGCAGCCCCCGAGTTCGCGAAAATCTGGCGAAGCCAGGCCTCGATCTGGATTTCCATGGTGTCAGGGTCATCGGCAACGGCGTTCAAAAGTCCCCACTCGTAAGCTTTTTCAGCAGAAATTGGAGAGCCTAGCAGCGTAAGCTCCCGAGCGCGGGCCACGCCGACGATTTCGGCGAGCCGACAAACCCCCGTCCAGCCCGAAATCATGCCCAACCCCACTTCCGGAGTGCCAAGCTTCGCTGCTTTCACCGCAACTCGAAGGTCCGCCATCAGCGCGAGTTCGAGCCCGCCGCCCAGGGCGTGGCCGGAAATCGCGGCAATGACCGGCTGCGGCAAGGCCGCGACCATCTCAAGAACCTGGATGCCGCGGAGGACCCATTGATTGGACATTGCATTGGGAGTGAGAGCGCCCCAGGCCTCGATGTCTCCTCCCGTGCAGAAGAAGCGCCCGTTCCCGCGCAACACCAGCGCACGGATGTTTTTTGCCGCTTTCAACCCGTGAACGTAGCCCTCGATTTCGTCGAGCATTGGCAGCGTGATGGCATTACCTTTCTGCGGCCGGTTGAGCGTGATCTCCGCCCACTCGCCTCCACTGCGTTTCTTTTCCTGGTATAGAACGGTGGCTTCCACTTTCATTCTCCAGTCCGCTGGAACCCGGAGTTTCGACGAGACAAACGCGACATCTGCTGCTGTCGGCTGTCCGCGCATAGCGTCGAGTTGCTGCGCGTCACGCCAATGGGAACCAGGGGGCAATGGCTTTTGTAAAGGGTGAATCTTATGTTTCCGGCAACGCAGTGTCAAGCAGCGCGCGGGCGCGTGGTGACCCGGTTCGGTTCCGGTTTTGTGGCACGGCCATCCTGGCCGTGTCCTTTGACCACAGCACCGGCGAGAATGCCCGTGCCACAGATCAGTCCAGGAACCACGCCCGTGCGCCAGAAAACCGCGTGAAGCATTCCAGGCGGGTTCCTGCCCGACTCGTTCAGTGGAAACCGGGGATCGACTTCTTCAGTATCTCCGCGCCGGCGGTGTACTGCAGGCTGGCGATGGGAGCCATCTGGTAGACATTGACGCGGAAGTCGGGATTGACGCCCAGCAGCAGGTAGGCCATGCGCTGGGTGCATCCGTAGTCTTCCATCAACCAATCCATCAATTGGATGCTGGCGCGCCACACAGCCTCCTCCAGCGGTTTGGCGCAGGCAAGCGAAATCAGACTCTCCTGTTTCTCAAGGCGCACGAAGGGCTTGTTCTTCCCCTTGAGGAGCCCACATCGCAGTGTCACCGTGCTGCGGGTTTCCATGGCGGTTCCGTAGAACTCGGTGTCGCCCTGGCAGGCATGGACGTCGCCCACATAAAGCAGCGCGCCGGAGTGGTAGCAGGGAATCAGAATCCGCGTACTAGGATGGATGTCGCGCACGTCCATATTGCCGCCCCAACTTCCCTGGCCGAGGCCGGGTGTCGCAACTTCGCGCTCGGGCGCCACGGCAATCGTACCGATAAAGGGTGACTGCGGGAAGCGCAGGCCCAGCGGGTGTCTGCGGACCTGGCCATCCTCCCACGTGACAGCCTCATTGAGGACTACTTCACCGTTTTCGTGGCGACCGATGGCGAATGTCAGAGTGCTCAACTCTTTCCAACGAGCGGAATCTCCCAGGGGCTTGTGTCCGGGGCGCCAGTAGGTGACGCTCTGCTCGTCGAGTTCCAGCTTGTCGATTTCGACCACCAGCGTGTCCCCCGCTTCTGCCCCTCGAATGTAAACAGGCCCCGTAACTGGATTGGCCTTGGGCGGAGAATAATTCAGGTACCAGGCGTTAAGGAGTTGCGCGGCATCTTCAGGACGGCGGTAGGTTCCCGAGGGAGCGTCTTCCGTTTCGAGGATGAAGGGCTCGTCCTGCTCGACTTCCAGAACGGGAGAGTGACGATGGTCCAGAGTGTACTTCAGAGAGTCGTGGCTGCGCGCAACACGTTTCATACTTTCTGAGCTCCCTTTCCGTGCTTCCGTTGAGTTTAGTCCCGCGATGACGCGCTGTCTATCGGCTAAAGCAGCAGTGAATCTCGTCGATAAATCAATTGAAGCGGCAACTGTACGAGCCTTTGCCCGGAGACGTACCGTGAAGACTGGCAGGAAGCCGGGTTGCTACTCCATCTACGGGGCGAGCCCGGGAATACACATGCTGCTGCCAACACCATAAGGGCGCCTGCCGGTCGGTGTTGCAACCAGGACCTCTGTTGAGATCCAAAGCGAGTGAAATGCCAGGGAGGACAGCAAGCAAGAAGGACCTTTTGCACGAGATCGCCGGTCTCCGCCGGCGGCTCGCCGATGCCCAGAGAACCATTGGTGGCCTGCGGAGCAGGGATGCTACAACCCCAGCGAATGGAAATGGGGATTCGGGAGATCCCGGCGTGGCCCATCATGGTGCTTTCGACGCGGCTGGCAAAGCACGCGCGTCAGAGGAGGG
The DNA here is from genome assembly GCA_035712365.1 of Terriglobia bacterium. Taxonomy (NCBI): domain Bacteria; kingdom Pseudomonadati; phylum Acidobacteriota; class Terriglobia; species Terriglobia bacterium. The sequence continues at coordinate 12,565 of DASTAW010000005.1, read as the reverse complement.
AAGTCTCAGGTTTTATCACGCCTTCGCATACTCGAAGGCCGCGATCGCCATCCAGGACGCCGAGGGTCGCATCATAGAACAGAATGCCGCCCACCGGACTTTGCTGGGCTATTCCGACGGCGAGTTGAAAGGCAGGACACCCGGCCATTATCTTGCGGGGGAGATGGGCGAGTTTGGGCGGACCAGGGACGAACTGTTGCGGTGGGGGAGTTACTTCGGCGAGACCCGATGCCGGACCCGGAGCGGCCGATGGGTGGACGCCGAAATCTCGATCGCCATCGTGCGGAATGCTGAAGACGAAATCATCGGTTACACGACGTTCCTTTTCGACATCACGCAAAAGAAGCGCATGGAAGACGCGCTTCGCGAGAGCGAAGACCGCTTTACGACTTTTATGAACAACAGTTTCATCATCGCCCTGATGCGGGACACCCGGGGCCGCTACGTATACGTCAACCGCGCGTTCGAGCAATACGTCGGAAAGCCTTCGGCTGAAATTCTGGGAAAGACGCCTTTTGAGCTGTGGCCCGAAGAGTCTGCCGAGGAATTAATTGCGGCTGACCAGGTGGTCCTGTCCACCGGGCGGCCACTCGAGAAGTACGAAACCACGGCCCTTCCCGGGCGTGAAACCAAGGAGTGGCTGGCCGTAAGATTTCCGTTCCACGATCGGAAAAGGAAAGCCTTTGTAGGCTGCGTGCTGATTGATGTCACCGAGAGAAAGAGCCTGGAGGAACAGCTTCGCCAGTCGCAGAAAATGGAAGCTGTGGGCCGGCTGGCTGGCGGCATCGCTCATGACTTCAACAACCTGTTGACCATCATCGCCGGCTACTCCGAGTTATTGCTGGGGTCCGAGACGATTGTGGAAGAACAGAGGGGCAAGATTGAAGAAATCAAAAAGGCGGGCGAACGGGCGGCACTGCTCACACGGCAACTTCTGGCTTTCAGCCGCAAGCAGGTCCTGGCTCCGAGGGTCCTTAACCTGAACAGCGTCATTGAAAACCTTCGGAAGATGATCGACCGCCTGATTGGCGAAGACATTGAGTTCGCTACCGTTCCCTTTGGCGCTCTGGGGAAGGTGAAAGCAGATCCCGGCCAGGTCGAGCAGATCATCATGAACCTGGTGGTGAACGCCCGCGATGCGATGCCACACGGCGGAAAGTTGACGATTGAAACTGCCAATGTGGAATTCGATGAAGAGTATGCCCGCTCTCATGTGCCCAGCGTGCCCGGACATTATGTGATGGTTGCAGTGGGCGATACGGGAACAGGGATGGATCCCGAAGTACAAAAGCATATTTTTGAGCCGTTCTTTACAACCAAGGAAACGGGAAAGGGAACAGGACTTGGTCTCGCTACGGCTTACGGCATTGTCAAGCAGAGCGGAGGCTTTATATGGGTTTACAGCGAAGTGGGTGTTGGCACGGTGTTCAAGATCTATTTTCCACGGGTCCTGGAACAGGATGAGCTGCCCGCTACCGTCCAGCATGAGCCAGGGCAGTTGAAAGGAACAGAAACTATTCTGGTGGCTGAGGATGAGGTGGCCCTGCGGACCCTGATCTGCGAAACTCTGGAGCGATTTGGGTACAGAGTGCTGCTGGCCGCTGACGGGAAGGAAGCTGTCAGGCTCAGCGAACAGTGCAATGGTCCCATCCATCTGCTGATCGCTGACGTTGTGATGCCCCGGATGAGCGGGCGTGAGGTGGCTGAACACGTTACGGCGGCCCGCCCTAAAATTGAAGTGCTCTACGTTTCCGGTTACACGGATGATGCGATTATTCAACGCGGCGCCATCGGTCCCAACAAGGCCTTCCTGCAAAAGCCCTTCACCCCTGCCGCGTTGGCCAGGAAGGTCCGGCAGATTCTTGAGCACCATCCAGACGCAAAGCACTGACTTAGCCCTCTTTCTCTGGCGCCGTTCACTCGTCTACCACTAATATTCCAAAGGACATCCTGACCGTCTTCCGCTTCAGTTGGCACGGCCGGATGACTCTGCTTCGGATGACAGGGCCCATCGACCTCCCTAAGAGCGTGTCATTCTGTTACACTCTGGCGCATCGGGACGCCATCAGCGCCCAAGGAGTCGCTTCTGGGGAATTGTTTTGACAAACGAAACGAAAGGCATTAAAACAAAACGGCTGAAATCTGGACGGTCGGAAGGACAAAACATTATGCTGGCCGAAGAACGGCGTCGAGCGATCCTTGAAATTATGGCGCGCGAGGGCAGGGTGCTGGTTCGCGAACTGGCCGACCGCTTTGACACTTCCCACGTTACCATCCGAAATGACCTGAAGATTTTACACACCGAAGGACTGATCCAGCGGGCGCACGGCGGGGGCCTACCGGCCGGCGGCGGAACGCTCATCGATCCCAGCCTCAAGGAAAAGGAAAATGTTCATCAGGACGAGAAGAGGAGGATCGGCGAGGCCGCTGCGGCGATGGTGAAAGAAGGACAATCCGTCCTGCTGGACTCGGGCACAACCACCACCGCAGTGGCCCGGGCCATGCGCCAGCACCGCGACTTGACGATTATCACAAACGCCGTGAATATCGCCGCGGAACTGGCTCCCACGCCCATGGAACTGATTCTGACCGGCGGCATCCTTCGGGAACGCTCGTTCTCTCTGGTGGGCCCTCTGGCGGAAGAGACCCTGCGGGAGCTCCAGGCGGACATCCTGTTCCTCGGAGTTGACGGGTTTGACGTCGAATACGGTTTGACAACGCCGAACCTGCTGGAGGCAAAAGTAAACCGCGTGATGGTTGAAATTGCCCGACACGTGGTGATGGTTTGCGACTCCAGCAAATTCGGCCGACGCAGTCTGTGCCTGATTGTGCCTCCTGCCTCCATTGATGAGGTTATTACGGACGCTGGTATTGGAAAGAATGAACTGCGGGCGCTGGAAAAAGTCGGCATCAAGGTAAGCGTGGTATAGCGACAGACGGGACTTGGCGCGCGCCGGCGGCCTCGTTCTCCCGCCACCAGGGCTGTGGTCTTCCTCGCTCTCTGCTCACTCCCATCCACTTCAAATCCACAGGGAAAATACCATGCACCCTTCCAATTCTATAAACCCTCGATCCTTGACGGTGTTTGGGGTGCGCCGATAGAATGAAGGATTCTTCTTTCCGTGTGATATCAATATGATGGCGCTACGTTTCTACAACACGCTGGCGGGCAAGGTGGAAGAATTCCAGCCCCTGGAAGACAAGAAGGTCCGGATCTATGCCTGCGGCCCGACGGTCTATGGATACGCCCACATCGGCAACTATCGCACTTTCGTATTCCAGGACATCCTAAGGCGTTTTCTGAAGTATCAGGGCTATGAAGTGTTGCACGTCACGAACCTGACGGACGTGGATGACAAGACCATCCGCAACGCCAACGCGGCCGGGCTCAACCTACGGGACTATACCGACCGCTTTATCGAAGCTTTCGATGTTGACCGCAAGCTGCTGAACCTGGAAAAGCCGGAAATTGTGGTCCGGGCAACGGACTACATCGGCGACATGGTGAAGCTGATCCAGACGCTTGAACAGAAGGGCTACGCCTACAAGAGCCAGGGATCATACTACTTCCGGGTTGAAAAGTTTCCGGACTACGGCAAGCTTTCCAGGATTGACCTTTCTGGAATGCGTGCCGGCGCGCGCGTGGACGCTGACGAGTACGACAAAGCCAATGTTCGGGATTTCGTCCTGTGGAAAGCCGCCAAGGAAGGCGAGCCGTCCTGGGACACTCCTCTGGGTCCGGGGCGGCCCGGGTGGCACATTGAATGCTCGGTGATGTCGATGAAGTATCTGGGTGAGACATTTGATATCCACTCGGGCGGGGTTGACTTGATATTTCCTCACCACGAAAACGAAATCGCCCAGAGCGAGGCCGCAACGGGCAAGCCATTTGTGCGGTACTGGCTGCACAGTGAACACCTGGTGATCAATGGCGAGAAGATGTCCAAATCGCTGGGCAATGTGTACACGCTGCGCGATCTGATTGCGGAAGGTTACAGACCCACAGCGATCCGCTACCTGCTGGCGTCGGTCCCATATCGAAGCCTGTTAAATTTTACTTTCGACGGATTGCACCAGGCGCGGCAGTCGGTTGAACGCCTGAGGAATTTCCACTATCGCCTGACGAAGGAAGAGTTCCCGCCAGGCAGCAACGCTGAGCTCGAAGAACTGGCGGCAGCCGCCCGGCGGAAATTTGAAGAAGCGATGGCCGACAATCTGAACACCGCTGAAGCCCTGGCTGCAATTTTTGAGATGGTGCGCGAAGGCAACACGGCGATGGACCAGGGCAGGTTTTTGGATGGGGACCGGGGGGCTTTCCTGGACACACTGGGGCGATGGGACCAGATTTTTGCTGTGCTCGATGACAATGACCAGGCCAAGCTGCGCGAGTTTGGATTGTTGAAAGCCGAGCAGTCCGCAACCGACCCGGGTGGAGAATCGGTTAGTGCGCTTGTCGAAACTCTGGACGAAGAGGAAATTGGACGGCTCCTGTCAGAACGCGAAGCCGCGCGGCGGCAAAGAAACTTCGCGCGCGCTGACCAAATCCGCGACGAGCTGCAGAACGGCGGGGTGCTGGTGGAAGACACCAAAGCGGGCACACGCTGGAAACGAATATGATGCCTGTCCCTGGCAGGTCATGGCCTGAACAGTTGACGTGCTTCCCTGGCCTGCGTGCTGCATGAATGCGGCGTGACAACGCTGGCAAGGACAGATTATGAAAAACGGATTACCTGAAATCAGAACACCTCTGCCCGGACCGGAGGCGCGGAAAATACTCGACCTCGATCATCGCCTGGTTTCGCCGTCGTATGGCCGGGATTATCCAATGGTGGCCAAGCGCGGCAGCGGCATGATGGTGGAGGACGTGGATGGCAACGTCTTTCTGGATTTCAGCGCAGGCATCGCTTCGGTATCCACCGGGCATTGCCATCCGGATGTCGTCCGGGCAATTCAGCGCCAGGCCGAAACGCTGATCCACATGTCGGGAACGGACTTTTACTATCCGTTGCTGACCCAGGTTGCGGAAAAAATCACTTCCATTACGCCCGGTGACTTTCCCAAGCGGGTCCACTTTGCCAACTCGGGCACGGAGGGCATTGAGGCGGCGATGAAGCTGGCCCGCTATCATACGCGGCGGCATCGCTTCATCGCATTTCTGGGGTGCTTTCATGGCCGCACGTTCGGCTCGCTTTCACTGACGGCCAGCAAGGCCGTCCAGCGGAACGGCTTTGGTCCACTGCTTCCAGGGGTGAGCCACGTCCCCTACCCGAATCCTTACAGGTGCGCGAACCGGCATCCGGCGGGCGATTGTGATTGCAGCGGCGCAGAAGCTATCCGGAAGCTCTTCAAGACCACGACTCCCCCGGAAGAAGTCGCCGCGGTCGTCGTCGAGCCGATCCAGGGTGAAGGCGGATATGTTGTGCCGCCTCCGGGGTTCCTTCCGGAGCTTCGCGAGCTGACAGAGCGTTACGGTATCCTGCTGATTGCGGATGAAATCCAGAGCGGCATGGGGCGCACGGGCCGCATGTGGGCCTGCGAGCATTCCGGAGTTGTGCCGGACATCCTGGTGACGGCGAAGGGGATTGCCTCAGGGATGCCGCTGGGCCTTACAGTTGCGCGCGCCGACATCATGAACTGGCCGCCAGGCGCCCACGCCTCAACTTTTGGCGGAAATCCCGTCGCGTGCGCTGCTGCGCTGGAAACGATTCGCCTGCTGGAAGAGCAATACATCTCGAACGCAGACAAGATGGGCAAGTACATCCTGGACCGGCTGCAGAGCTGGCCGGCGAAGCATCGCCATGTCGGCAACGTCCGGGGAAAGGGATTGATGATCGGCATCGAGCTGGTCAAAGATCCGGCAAGCCGGGAGCCGCATCCCCAAATGTGCCACAGCGTCATCCAGCGCGCATTTGAACTGGGTGTTCTTGTGCTGGGCTGCGGAGAGAGCACCATCCGGCTGATGCCACCGCTGATTGTTGAACAATTCCAGGCGGACTTTGCTCTGGACGTGCTGGAACGCGCGATCGAAGAAGCGTCAAAATGAGGCTGGAAAGCATTGGACTGGGTTGCTCATCTGGTCTACGGCGCGTTAGTCTGGCGTGAAGAGCGCCGTGCAACCGTTGCCTGCCGCCCACGAGGGGCGGGCGAACGCGGTGGAGCAGCCCGGCACTTGAAAATTGGGGCCCTCGGTGAGACGCTGGCTTATTGGCACCTGCGCCGCGAGGGGTACGCGATCGTCGCGCGGAACCGGCGGCCGCACGGCCGGTCAGGCGAACTGGACCTGGTGGGCTGGGATGGATCTGTGCTGGCCTTTATTGAAGTAAAAACACGGACCGGCCAGGATGCCGGACCTCCGGAAGCGGCCCTCAGCTTTGACCAGCAGCGCCGAATCGTCCACAGCGCGAGGGTCTATCTGCGGCGACTAAAAAGGCAACCCGCTGCCTACAGGTTTGATGTTGCAAGCGTCATTTGGGAGCCTGCAAAGGGCTACCGGGTCCGTGTCATTAAGGACGCTTTCACGGAATGACTGAAACCTGCCGTCGAAGGAGCAACGAATTTGCCTGAGCTCAGGAAAGATCCCATCACGGGTCGCTGGGTCATTATCGCCACGGAGCGCGCCAAGCGCCCCTCTGATTTCGTCAGGGACAAAGTCGAAATTCGAGGTTCGGGCTTTTGCCCCTTCTGTTATGGAAACGAGTCGAAAACTCCTCCTGAAATCATTGCTTATCGCGGCGACGGCAGCACGCGCAATTCGCCCGGGTGGTCCTTGCGGGTGGTGCCCAACAAATTCCCGGCACTGGGAATCGAGGGTTCTCTGAACCGGCAGGGCGAGGGCTTGTATGACAAAATGAGCGGCATCGGGGCGCACGAGGTTATCATTGAAACTCCGGACCACCAGAAGACCCTGGCCATGTTGTCACCCCGCCATATTGAAGACGTGCTTTGGGCCTACCGCGACCGCATCATCGATCTCAAGAAAGACCGCCGGTTCAAATACGTCATGATTTTCAAGAACCATGGCGAATCTGCGGGAGCATCGCTCGAGCACACGCACTCCCAGTTGATTGCCCTTCCGGTTGTCCCCAAGAGGGTGCGCGAGGAAATCGACGGGGCGCGCGAATACTTCAATTTCAGGGAGAGGTGCATCTTCTGCGACATTATTCGGCAGGAAACGGAAAGCGGCATCCGGGTGATCGCCGACACGCCCGCGTTCATTGCGGTCGCTCCGTTCGCTCCGCGGTTTCCGTTTGAAATCTGGATTATGCCTCGCGTTCACCAGTCCACTTTTGAGGACTCGCAGAAGCAGGAGTTTGAGCAGTTGGCTGTAATACTGAAAGATATGCTGACGCGGCTGGATAAGGTCCTTGACTACCCGGCTTACAACTACATCATCCACACCTCGCCCATCCCGGAAAGCCCCAATGAGCACTACCACTGGCACCTGGAAATCATGCCCAAGCTTACCAAGATTGCCGGATTTGAGTGGGGCACCGGATTCCACATCAATCCCACCCCGCCCGAAGAATCGGCGAAATTCCTTCGAGAAGCTGCCGTGCCGGTAAGTTCCTGAATTTGTCTCTGTGGCACCGCGCTTTAGCTCGGCACCTGCCCACCTAAAGGTGGGCGCTACGAGTGCCAGTATTTCTGACGCACCACACTAGATGTTTTCCGGAACGACGAACGGCGCGCGATAGCCGCGGTCGGCGTCACGGAGCAGGCGATTGGCCTCATCGTCTCCGATCACTTGGAGCGAATCAGGATCGAAGTGGAGCGTGCGGCCCACGCGATAGGAAGCATTTGCCAGTTGCATCAGGCCGGCTGAAATGAACCCTTCTTCGATGGGGGCGTGCAGGTCCTGGGCGCGCCGGCTGCGGACGCAATCAATGAAGTTGCCGAAGTGGCTTCCGCCCTGGTGTTCTGTCGGACCGGGCTCCATGTCCTTCCCCAACCATGTCTTGTACGTGTCGGCGTCCTCGTCGCCCATGGCCATGCATCCCTTTGAGCCGTAGAAGATGTCACCGACGGTGTTGTGGCTGCCGGCCAGCGGACCGGTTTTCGGCGCATTGGCAGCGTGCCTCGGCGCCGGAGTTCCCAATTCCGGGGTCCCGATTTCTGCCTCGTTGTTGGTGATCCAGTGCCGGACCTCGAACTCAATCACCTTGGGTTTTGCGTTGGGGATCTCATACTCGAAGGCGCAGTTCAAGGTGTTGGGTGTCTGCTGATCGTCATCAAACATAAAGTGCCCGCCGATGGCGGAAATCTTGTTCGGGAACTTTACACCCAGGCCCCAGCGAGCCACGTCAATCTGATGGACGCCCTGGTTGCCGATATCGCCATTGCCATACCACCAGAACCAATGCCAGTTGTACAGGAAGCGGTTCTTGGTGAACACGTGCTCGGGGGCGGGACCTTGCCAGAGGTTATAATCGAGGCCCTGCGGCGGGTCGCTGGGCGGGGCGTGGCCGATGGTGTCGCGCCACTTGAAGCACAGGCCGCGCGCCATGTAAACGTCGCCGATCACTCCGCTGTGGAGCTTATCCATGGCATTGCGGATGGCCACAGCGGAGCGGATTTGCGTGCCATGCTGCACTATGCGGTTGTATCTCTGGGCGGCGCGTGCCAGTTGGTGCCCTTCCCACAGGTTGTGGGCAGCAGGCTTTTCAACATAGGCGTCTTTGCCCGCCTGGCAGGCCCAGATGCCCATCAGGGCATGCCAGTGGTTCGGCGTGGCGATGGTGACAGCATCGATGGACTTGTCGTCGAACAGCTTGCGCAGGTCCTGGTAGCCTTTGGGCCTGGGATGGCCCATTTTTTCAATCTGCGCCTGCCGCTGGCTGATGAGCGGTTCATACGCGTCGCACAGCGCGGCAATCTCCACGTTTTTAAGCCCAGACAGTTCATGGATGTGGTCCTGTCCTCGCCCGTGGAGTCCGATTACTGCAACGCGCACCCGGTCGTTAGCCCCCAGGACGCGGGGCGGTACGATTTCAGCAAACCCATTCAGGGCTGCTAAACCCGCAGCCGTGGTGCCGACCCCGGTCTTGAGGAAGTCGCGACGGCTGATTTCAGATTTACCTGGTTCCTTTGACATAAGTGCCTCCATTAATATACGGCTCTCCCAGCCGCCTATGTATATTCCAAGAATACAACACTCTACGGTGCCGCCGCGTATTGCTGATAGGCCTCGGCGACGTGGGCCTGCTTGTAATCGCCATGGTGGATGAATACGCGGTAACGCAGGGTGAGAGACTTGCCCTGCGGAATAGTCCAGCTCCCGTCTTTATTGTAGTCGCCGGTAAATTCCCGGATGCCGAAGGGATTTACGGCAAACAGCCCGTAGCCTCGCGCGTGCCAGTAGGTTGGATGACGGAAGCTCTTCGGACTGTCAAAAATCGCAACCCCCAGTTCTTCATCTCCCACCTTCCCGTAGTAATCCACCCAACTGGCGCGCTTTCCCCAGATCTCTTTTTCTCCCTCGCCACCCTCGGAATTCACCATATGCCCCGGCGGAGAGTAGAGTTCTTTGACGACGCGAATGGCAAATGAACCTTCCTTGGTATCGCCCATCGTAACGTCCGCGCCCTGATTGGCGCTGATGACGATTTCACAATCGATCATTCGGGTCTCCTGATCACCGCGAAAAACGAAAGCCTGGGATTCATCGGCAATCACCCGTCCCCGTGGCCCGGCCAGGCGGAAAAGCGCACGGATCGTCCCGGAGTCTGCTCCGGACTGCACCTGCTCAATCTTGTCCAGGACGGTGCGCCCGAAAACGGTGCCGTCGCTCCACTTGGGCCATATTGCTTCTCCCCAAAAGTCGATGCCGTCCACGTTGCCGTGGCCAAAATACATGGGCCGCTGGTGAGGCTCCAGGTTGCGATCGTGCTCATGCTCCGGCGGAACGGTGTTGCCGATGGGAAAGCCGCGCGTGATGATGGTCCCCTGTGCGCTCCGCAGTGGCATGAAGTAGGGCTTTGCGACTTGCGGGTCAAAGTAATAGGTGGTGAAGGGCTTCCCTCCGATGATCACGTTGATTTGATTTGCCTCTCGCTGAAGCTGAACACTTTCGTCAGCCGCGTATGCGCAGGAAGCAGCCAAAACGGCGCTTGTAACCAACAGGAACAGTGGAAAAACAATCTTGCTGCGGGGCATGAATTGACCTCCGGAAATTTTTCGCTGGCGCGGGGGTAAGGCGCCATCAACCGCGGCCGCTCTAACAGATCTTTTCGCCGACTAGGGCCAGCCTGAACTCGCGCCGCAAGGAGTTCGCGCCGGCGGCGGTGGGTCTTGCGACTGCCTAGGAAAGATACTGCAACGTCTCTTTGACAAGCCTTCGGGTGCCTTCAACCGGATCACCCGCTTTCGTTTCCCATTCCATCGAGAAATAGCCGCGATATCCGGCAGCCTTCGCAATTCCAAATGCCTTCGCCAGGTCGATTTTGTAAACGGTACCCTTTCGGTCGATGACTTCGTCCTTCACGTGCACCATGTTGAAAACGTGCTTGAACATGGCGGTGAGGCCGTTATAGTTGTAAGCAGGGTCGCCCTTCTGCATGGTGTTCCCGAGATCAGGCAGCGCGCGGAGATACGGGTTGCCAGCCTTTTCAATCACTTTGACGATGAAGAATGGATCTTCATTCTCAAGGCTGTCGTTTTCAAGATTGACAACGATGTTCTTGCTGGCCCCGTAATCTGCCAGTTCGCCCAGGCTCTGTGCCGTCAGGTCAACGTCTGGCTTTGCCCCGCGAGCGCCTCCCAGGTGCTGGCGCACGCTTGGAGAACCCAAGACCGCGGCGATGTCAATCCATTTCTTGCTGCTCTCAATCGAGGCCTTGCGGCGGGCCGGGTCGGGATCATAGAACCTGCCGCCGCCCAGGCCCAGGCCAACAAAATGTGAACCTGCCTTCGCCACCTGCTCCCGAAGCGTCTCGAGATGACGAGGTTCGGTGGAAGAGAAGTGCGCGCCGAGAGGATTAATATTATGGATGTTGAACTTCTCGATCGCCATTTTGGCGAAGCCGAGGATATCCATTCCCGGCTTGCTTCGGTCACGGTCCGAATTGTGCGGGCCTTCCATGGATTCGCGAAAGGGATAGGATGTCAATGCAAGGCGGTCGATTGGCCGGTTTGGGAATTTGATGTGAGGTTCGCGCGCGTAAGCAACTGAACCTAATGTCTCACAAAGTATGCCAACGCCCAATGCCGCCGAGCCTTTCAGAAGATCACGCCTTGAAATGTTCATAGCTTCGAAATCTCCATTTCGCGATGCCCGCCAGATGACGGTGAATTGCTGGCCACACTATAGAATTGGTCTATTCCCAAGACGGCACGTTGGGGCTGGGCAACCGCCAGACCGCACATCCTGTTCCTGAAAGAGGAAGACCGGCAATAAAACCAGATAACACATATCACGAGGTTTGGACGGTGTCAATCAATAATCGGTTCGACTTTTCTGAAAATTCCGCGAAAGGTTCTTTGAAATAGCTGAAATTGTTTTGCCGCGAATGTTTGACCTGCACTTGTTGGTCTGGAAACTGTGGCAGGATGAACAAGCGCGCATCCCGCCGAGGTTTCCTGTGCGATTTAGATCGACAAAGTCGCTGAATCTTGTGTAATTTTTAGCGTCGCGCCTCGTGCATTTGTACAGACGTGGGTAAGGGTGGGGTGTCCTTGAGCTGTGGACCGGCTTGGGACAATGTCGCTCCTGCAAATAGTAAGGATTTATCGCGTGAAATTTCTTCATAACCTGGCCAGTAAGCTCGAACACACGCTCTTGGTTTATGGGGGCTGGGGGCTTGTCGGAATTGCCACGCTCGACTCCGCCGGCCTCTCGATGCCCGGAGTGAAGGATTTCCTTCTGATTTATCTTTCCAGCCGCGACCCTGACAGAGCCTGGATTTATGTGCTTGGCTGCACCGTTGGGACGGTTTTGGGATCATACTTCGTTTACATCCTTGGCCGGACAGGCGCCCGGCTGCTGAAGCGAAAGCCATCCACCGGTGAGATGAGCCGCGCCAAGAAGTGGCTGGTGAAGAATGATTTCCTTACGGTCCTGGTGGCATCGCTGCTGCCTCCTCCGTTGCCTTTCAAGCCGATCCTCCTGGGGTCGGGAGCGCTGCGGATGAGTCCGGTCCGGTTTACAAGCGCGCTGGTGCTGGGAGGGGTTTTGCGGTTTGGCCTGGAAGCCTGGATTGGTGTCCGTTATGGCGTTGGAGGGGAAGATTTCCTCAAGCGCAATCTTGTCTGGATTTCGCTGGGTTTTGTCGCGATAGTTGTGGTCTCCGCTTATCTCTACCGATGGTGGAGCTCCGGAGATCAACAGGGGCCGCCTCCGACAGTCCCACGGCAGTCCTCAAATGACGGCGAAAACTAATCGGCCTGGAACCGGCCCGAAAAATCGAATTCCTGTAAACGGACGTGCAACTCGGTGTCGAGTTCAATTCTGATTGCGAAGCCGCCTTGGCCGGCGCCGGCCGGCTGGAAACGCAGGTCCCGTATGATAACCGTCGTCCCGCTCTCGGTGGGCAAAACTTCAGTCCAGGGAAATCGCGCGAAATCCATAAAG